>JBDNGL010000164.1:0-7184 GCA_041689285.1 Opitutaceae bacterium | reverse complement strand
GCTCGCCGCCCTTGCGTTCATGCGCGTCCGGACCGTGGCAACGGATGCAGTTCTCCGAAAGGATCGGCCGGATATCGCGGTTGAAATCAATCGTCTCGGCAGCGGTCGGCACGCCATGAGCCGCACCCGCTGCGCTCAAAATCATCGCGCCAAACAGCACATGAACAAACACTCGGGGAATCGGAAGGGTGCGTCTCCGTGACATTGAGCTTTTGAGTGCTTCACGGGGCCCATTCTGGCAAGCCGCACCGCAAAGTTTTTCCATGAAATTTCGGACCGAAACGCGCGCCGTTACGGAGCGGATACGCCGCCCGTATCCGTCACACCCAATCCGCGCAAAGAAGCTCCGCCTGCGCGAGAACCGTCCTCACGGCCTCCTCCTGCAAATCCGGCGGACACCACCTGCACCCGGCGCTTCTTGCCGTCTTACTGTTCGAGGCTGTGTTCCTGTCCGGCGGGAATGAGTTGCAGGCGTTCGGTCGGTGTGCCGGTGGTCCACTTGGCATAGTCGCGTGGCTCGATCTCTCCGGCATCCTTGGCGGCATCGGCGAGTTGGGTGTTGTGCATCCGCAACTCGGAGCAGATAGCGAGGCGGCGTTGCTCTTCGACTTCAGCGTCGCTCGGTTCCTGTCTGCGCGTCTGGATGGCGAAGTAGGTCTGGCCTTGGGCGACGATTTCTTTCGATGGATCGGCGTTCTGAATGACGAGGTAGCAGGCATAGCGCGACATCATCACGGTCTTGGTCGGTCGCTTCGCTCCTTTACCAACTTCGATCATATCGGTGACCTCAACGAAATGATCGTCCACCCGCTGGCCGCTGTTAGGGCAGGCGGTGCGGGCGGACTCGACGACGGACTGGAAATTGCGGTAATCGGAGTAGCCGAGAACCTTGGCGAAGTCGCGGCTGGACCAGAATTCGTTGCCTGCCGGATTCGTCCGGCGGATGGATTCAAAGGGTGTGATTTCGTTGCTCATAAGACTATATCCTTTGAATTATGGTTCACACGAAGACACGAAGGATTACGGGCCATTCACGATGCGTTTGCAGCCCTTCCTTAAAGGTCGCGGCCCCGAAGTTGATGAGCAGTCCGAGGGGTAGGTTTGGCAGGCGAAGATAGGTCGGGACTTGCTTGGAATGGACGGGAGCCAGATTCTCCACGGACTTCAGTTCCACAAGCACCACATCCTCCACGATGAGGTCTGCGCGAAATCCCTCTACGAAGGTGAAGCCAGCGCAGGAGATGGTGATGGGTTGCTGGCGTTGAATCCGCAGCCCGCGTTCTTCAATCAACTTGGCAAGCACGACTTCGTAAACGGTCTCCAAAAGTCCCGGTCCCAAGTCGCGGTGTAGTTGAAAGGCACAATCCACAATAATTGCCGTCACCTCCTCCTTATCCCTTTGTGGCTTCGTGCCTCCGTGTGAGTCGCTCATAGCTTAAAGTTTTTTCTTCCTTCCCCTTACACTCGGTCCTCCTGTTTGACGAGGAAGAAGCAGACAGGAATGTCTGCTCCACGGTGCCATTTCTTAGACACTGGATTCACCACGCCTTGGAGCTTCTCGACCCTTCGCTTGGCACCGAACCACTCCTCGGCAAACGCCTCCAGATCCGCCGCCGGGAGCAAGGTTGAAGGATGAATTATGAAAGATGAAAAAAGGCCGGACAAGATGCCCCACTTCACCATTCATCCTTTATGCTTTTCTCAATGTCCCCCGTCGCGGCCTCGAGGAAGCCATTCATCTTCGCTTCCGTGTATTACTGGCCGTCCTTGGCGTCCTTCACCACGTCGGTGAAAGCCACCAGCGCCTTGTAGGGGCTGCCCAGCTTCTTCAAAGAGGCATCCACCGCCAGCTTTGTAGCGCACCGCATGGAGCCGGGAGGAGGTCATCAGCCTTGGCCTTGCCGCCTAGCTTGTCCGCCAGGAGCTAAATGACGTGCCCGAAGGGTGCGACCGGCGGGGAGCATGAAATGTAATCGCCAAACACCGTCCGCGTGTTGGGGTCGGTCTTCTCGATGGGCGTGCCCGTGAAGCCGATGAACGACGCATTCGGCAAGGCCAATTCATACTCTGCGAAGGATGCGAATACATTCGCTGCTTCCCCGAATCAGTATCTCATCCCGCGACCATGAAAGCTGAATAGGTTCAGGTCCGGTGTCCTCGTGTATTGCCATTTCAGTCAACGGTGGCCGAATATAGCGTTCCAGAAAGACGGCCATCGTCCTGCCAGCTTTGGAATCCATGTGCGCCCAAGCGTCGGCACCGACGTAATGCCTGCCCCCATTGGCGGTGAAATTGGCGATCAACTCTGTGAGGCGGTGCGAAGGTGTGGGGTCGAGCACCACGAGAACCGGCGTCAGACCTGCCGCCCTGCATTCCACAGGAAACGATAGCTCCTCGCCAAAGCGCCCTTGCCCGCTGGCCGCAATCGTGACTCGCAGCTTGAACTCGTATGCCAATTGTTCCTCGCCGTCGTAGCAGTCAATCTGACGACCCTCATCCGTTGGCTGACCTCGTTCGTTGAGGCGCTTCACCGGGGAATTGCGCGAGCCAACTGCTTCACCTCCCAAGCAACTCGCCAAGACCGGCTCGAAAAGGTAGCCGGTTTCCTGTGCTGCTCGGTTGTCCACGTCGAAAATCCATTTCCGCCAGACGAGCCATGCCGCAAGCAGTTCATGCTGAAAACCGCCGAACTCCAATAGGCTGCGTGGGCCGATTTGGTTCATTGTCGGACGGGGTTGGGTGGACAGGATTCGCTGATACTTTCGACGGCGCTTGTGAAGGGCGGCTAGGTTCGAAAAGTAGAGACTGAAATCTGGTTCGTGTGCGACGCACGCCGCCAAACTTTCGACGAGCGCGGAAGCCGACGGGCAGTCGGCCTGTGCAGTTTGAAACCAAGCCAACGGCAATCGGTAGTAATCCGGACTTGGAGGAAGAACCGAAAGCGCGGGAAGCTGTGAGTTCGCCGTTTGAATGGAAAGGTCGCTACAGCACTGAGCGAGGAGGCAAAACAACTCGTTTTCAGAAAGGGTTACGCGGTCATCTCCCGAGCCGAGAATTCGTGCGGCGCTAAAGAGCTTCTTGATTTCGATGGGTATCGGCATGGTCAGGTTTTCGGTTGTTCGAGCAATACGAGTTGTTCTTCCTTCGATCCCACCAACTTGGTGAGCACGAATTCAGTCCGGGCAAGTGCCGGACTCATTCCTTCGGAGCGAGTCAGGCGGAAACGGAGCTTCGGATGCGCGGAGCCACTGTAACGCGCCTGAAAGCCGTAGGTCTTCGCAATATGGTCCGCCACAGTCCGCGCGAGCATCGGCGGAATGGCATTCCCGATTTGCTGGATGCGGCTCGCCGCACTCCCGGTGAAAACAAAAGAATCAGGCAAGGTCTGCAAGCGAGCGCACTCCCGCAATGTGAGCAGCCTGTCCTCGGACGGATGCACAAACTCTCTGGTCGCCGCACTGGTCATTGTCAGGCTCGGTTCATCTGCGAAGAGACGCTTCAGGCCAGACGGTGCGCCCCCGCGTCGCTCGACGGGAGTGCCATCCATCACGCGGCGAAAGGCACGGCGGCGGAAGGACTCGTGCTGCAAATGTTCAGGCAAGTCCTTCATCGTCTGCCCCGGTGCGAGTCCGCGCACCCGCTCCAATTGGATTCCAGAAAGCGCTGGCGAAAAATGGTCCGTGACCGTCTTCGCATTCCCTCGCAGATAAGCCTGCAATTCATTTTGCGGCGGCCCGATATGCGAGAGCGGCTTGCCGCCATCGGTCGTCGCGGGTGGCAGGTCGCTCGTCGCGGTCGAGAATGTAATTTCCCCTTTCCTAAAGATGCTTCCCGAAAACTGCGTAACAGCGTCGGGAAAGACGAAGTCATGCCCCATCCGATTCCCCACGATGAGCACTCGCTTGCGCCTCTGGGGCACGCCATATCCCTGCGCATAAACCTTCTCGAGATTGACCGAGTAACCCGCGTTGAGAAACGCCTCAACGGCATCGCGCACATGCAACCCGCCATCATTCGTCAGCAACCCCTCGACATTCTCCATCACGAACCACTTGGGCCGGATGCCTTCAAGCAGCCGGACATAGTGGCGAACCAGCGAATTGCGTGGGTCCTCTCCCGATTTCATCCCTGCACTGCTAAAGCCCTGGCAGGGTGGACCCCCGAGCAAGATGTCGAGTTCACCCGAACGAAGAACAACCTTATCGAGCAGCATTTCCGGCCCGAGGTCCCGAACATCCGCCGCTTCACATGGCGTTTCAGGAAAGTTGCGCCGATAGGACTCCACGGCATCGCGGTCGATGTCCGTTGCGAATAGAACATCAAAACCCGCCTGCTGGAAGCCGAGCGAGCAACCGCCCGCACCAGCGAAGAGGCTGATGGCTGTCGGACCCTGTATTCTACCTGATGATATTCTCATTTGACGGGTGGGTGCCTGCGAGTTGGCGAATCATCACAGGGCCTCGAACCAGGTTTTGATTTTCTGGGCCATGAGTTTGCGCCGCTGTTCGAGGAAATCGTCGTAAGCGGGGATGTGGCCGTCGAGGAGCGATTCCGGCAGGCAACTCATGCGGAGGTTGGCGCGAAGTTCGTCCCGCTGGGTGATGCCACCATATTTTTTGCTGCCGCCCGCACATTGCTCGGCGAGGTCATTGAAGTATTGCTCGGGAGCTTTGTCGCCGATGGCGATGTTGATCTCGCTTTGCGCCAACACGAAGTTGGCGATCTGGTTGTAGCGTCCGCGTGCGAGGCCCTGCTTCTTCAGGTGATTGCGCGGGTAAACGTGATGCACATCGCAACGGTTCATCAGCAAATCCTGCGCGGTGATGTTCCGCGACAGGAAGCCCTTGTCGCCGAGCTTCACTTGCGCGGCCTTGTAGGCGAGAAAGTAGGGACTCTGGCCGGATGAGGTGTCCATGAGTTGGGGTAACATACCGGTCCAGAAGCTCTCGGGCAGTTCGGTCTCGATAACGGAATCGGCGTAGGCGACCAAGCCACGGGCTTCAACCTGGCGGATGTCAAAGTCGAAGGCGGTTTCTGGACTGCCGGTGTAGCGCCCGCGCAGGATCGACATGGCATACCAGCGGCGCACGAGTCGTTCGAGGTCGGCAGAAGGGACATTCTCGGCGCGGCCACGAAGGTAAAGAATGTAGGCGAAATTGACGGCGTTCTGCCCGCCGATGAGATCGTTGGTCACAAAGCCCGCCGAGCGCAGGATCATGGTGATGCGGGCAAAGTGAGTTTTGTTGATAAAGCGCAGGATGCCTTGCTTGAGCTGACCGAACGAGGCCTCGGCGATGGCGTCCTCATATTGCCGCGTCTCGAAGTTACGCCCCGAGAGCAGAGCGACGAGGTCGGCCAACTTGCCGCGCCCGAACTCGGCGGTGAACGCCACGCGCAGCATGTCGGTGTAAGTGGGGTCGTAGATGTCGTCGTTCACATCCTTGAGCCAGCTCATCTGCGGGAAGAACTCGGAGGCGGCGAAGGCTTTGTCGCCTTTCTCGATGCGGCCAAGGAAGTCGGGAGCAACGGCGAGATGGCAGAAATAGTCGATGGCCTTGCGGAGCATGTTGCCGCCGTAGGTTTCGTTGGCGGCGATTTTCGACATAGCGAAGTCCGCCTGAGATAGCTCGGCACCAGCGGAGTTCACGCGAATGAAGATTTCGGTGACGGTCTCAATGTCGAGGTCTTCGGCGAGTTCGATGAGGCCGACATGGTTGTTGATGATTTTTCCGAGCCTCTGGAGCACCCTGCCGACTTGCTTCCGGTCGGCGTCAGCATTCTTGGCGACGTAATCTTCGGTCAACTCAATCAGGTCGGCTTCAGGCGCGAAGACCGCCGCCACATCCTCGATCCAAGCCACATCCTTGCGGATGGCGGGGTTGGCCACCTCGAACTTTTCCGTGAGCGGGTGGAAGGCGATGCGGATGCGGATGGTTTCGTAATCCTTGGTCAGCACTTCGCGCCCGAGCAAACCCGCCATCAGAGCGGTGACCCGTTGCTGGCCGTCGATGAGGATACGCTTGCCGGCGGACGGTGTGCCGTCCTTGAGCTTTACGGTCGGGTTACGCCAGGCGATGAGGTAGCCGACGGGGTAGCCCTGATAGAGCGAGTCGAGGAGGTTGCGAACCTTGGTTGGTTCCCACACGAACGGGCGTTGGATTTCAGGGATGGCGATCTCGCCTGACTTCACCCAAGTGAGCAAGGTCTCAATCGGGTGCGGAGTGACGGAGTAGCGTTGAGTGGACATTGAATTAGCTGTTGTGACGGTTGGACTGGCGGTCGCCTGACTGGTTGGAGGATATGCTGCCATCGGCGAGGACGAAGCCGACCATGCCCTGCGGCGCGAGGTGATGGATGAAGTGCTGCACCCAGGCGAAGTTGGCGTTGCCCTTGGGCGGGACGCCGCATTGATGAACGCCCCCGCGTTCACCCTGCGGGTTGCCTTTGGCAATCTGTCTCGCTCCGCTCGGCTGCCAGCGCATGTCCTCGTCTTTGCGGAAATTGTCCTTCGCTTCGCTCACGACCTGCGGTGAGGGTTCGCTTTGAAGGAATGCGCTGCCGCGCAGGGCAGTGTCGGAGCCGGTGAAGAGCGGGGAGCCATTCATGATGATGCCGATGTAGCTCTGCGCGTCCTCCGCGTCGTTCATCCAGGCAATAAAGTGTTGGAGAAAGAGCATCTGCCCATCCGACTTGCGCGGCAGTCCGGCCCCGAAGCGCCCATCGAACCCACGCGCGGCCTCGGTGGTGACGGCGTCGAAGTCCTTGCTCCGCTCGTAGCCGCAGGGCGGATTGACGAACTGGAAGTCGAAGCGTTTGTCGGGCAACGGGTCATTGGAAAGGGTGCTGCCGAACTTGATGTTCGTCATCCCGGTGGCGGCGGCAGTGAGTGGTTTCATAAAATGGGAGAGATTAAGCAGAGGGCTGGAGCAGGGGCAAAGCGGGGAAATAGGTGCGAAGGTAGCCGCGATCGATCGCGGCGAGGCGATCGGCTTGGGCGCTGGCGTGGGCGGCGATGAGGAAGTCCGGGATGAGATGCTGGCGCGGTCCGCCTTCGCGCCGGTAGCGCAAAAACATCTGGCCAGCAAGATAGGCCGCTTCGGGCTTTATCGGCTCATAAATCACTTGAAGTCGGGCCAAGTCGGCTTGGACCGAAGCAACGGTGGGGTAGGCGGTGGAATATTCTG
>JBDNGL010000163.1:0-6039 GCA_041689285.1 Opitutaceae bacterium | reverse complement strand
GAATCCCCCGCGCGAGTCAAATCCCGCGCAGGTTGGTATTAGACCTTCTGTTCAGCCGAACCGCAACGCCCCGGCCAGCGTCAAAGGTGCCCGGAAATCTTGCTGAGCGACAGATAGCGCGTATCGAAATCGGCAACTCTCGGCCGACACGGGCCGGACCCACTTATCTGGGCACGCACTTGCTACTTTTGCTCCGCAAGAGCCGTTTCAATAAGACGTTCCGCCTGCCGGAAAAGTGCGGGGTCGACGGCCGCTCCGGAAGCTGATGCATTTTCCTCGACCTGTTCGGGGCGCGATGCGCCGACGATGGCGGACGCGACGTTTGGATGGTCGAGTACCCATGCGAGGGAAAATTGCGCAAGGCTGAGGCCTGCCTCGAGCGCCAGAGGCTTGAGTTGCTGCACAGCTTCAAGCACTCGTGGTTGGATCAGGCGATCCATGAAGCCACCCATCGCGTCACTTGCTGCTCGGCTGTCGCCGGGCAGACCGCCATCGGGCAGATATTTGCCGGTCAATACCCCTTGCCCCAGCGGCGACCAGACGATCTGGGAAATGCTGTTTGCCTCGCAAACAGGAATCACGTCCGCCTCGGGCTTTCGCCACAACAGCGAGTATTGCGGCTGGCTGGAGACGAATGGCTCCACCCCGGGGAGCCGTGTGGCTGCCGCGATCCGGTCGGCGGGCCACTCCGAAAACCCGATGTACCGCACTTTGCCGCTGCGCACGGCCTTGCTCAGCGCCTCCATCGTCTCGCCGAGCGGCGTGTCGTCGTCGTAACGATGACACTGGTAAAGATCGACGTAATCGGTCTTCAAACGCTTCAGCGAGGCCTCAAGCTGCTTCTCTATCTGGCCTCGGGATAAACCACGATCTGCATCGGTCATGGGGAAGTAGAGCTTGGTGGCGAGCACATAGCTGTCCCGGGGGCGGTCGCAAAGCGCATCACCCAGAAAGCTCTCGGCGGCGCCCCGGCCATAGACATTGGCGGTATCGATGAAGTTGATACCCACATCAAAAGCGGTGTCGAGGCAGGCTCGCGCCCGCTCCACTTCCACTCCCAGGCCATAAGTCAGCCACGACCCGAGCGAGATTTCCGAAACCTGAAGCTCACTTGAGCCAAGCTGACGATATTTCATGTGAGTGCCCCATATTTGGTCATGCGATGAACAGCGCAAAGGGTTTAAGATCCCGCATATCAAGAAACGGCTGTCACAGGCTACAGCCTTCGCGCAATATCGTGCATTGAGCGGGTCCGACGGCGGTACCCTCGGGCAGCGCGATCATCGCATCGGCGCTCAGCGCGCCGATCGTCGAAGCCGCGCTGCGCTGCTTGTCCGCCCGCTCGCGGACCGGCAGGTTCTCGCCGATCGCGGCTGGGAATCACCGACGTTCCAATCGAAGAACCAGGCGTTGCAACATGGGTCGTGCTCTAAGGAACGCGCCGGACGGACGCTCGAGCAGCACAAGCAAAAAAGTGTTACGGGCAGCTAGACCCAGCGGTCGCAGGACGGGGATCGCGCGCCACATTGCAGCGAACGCCGCGGCTCCGCTCAGCAGACGCTCTCCCTCTTGCGCATGGAAACGCGCAAGCAAGGTGCTGCGGTCCACCGGGCAAGCAAGATCATCCGTATTGGCAACGTCGATGAATTCGATCGCTCCGCGTCGATCCAGCCGGCGCATCATCGCGATTTCGCGCCGGCACAACGGACAGGCACCATCATGCCAGACGATCAAACGATCACGCTTCCATCCCAAAGGAAATTTGCGCACCTCGCCTGATCGCCTCGGCACCATCGTAATCCCTCAGCTCAACACCATGGCAACAAGGCCAAGGTGCGCGACCAGCGACGTCACCGCTGCGATCGAAATTTTTCTCGAAACGAATAGTCCCGACATCGTAAATTCCCTTAGTGTTCCTGCGCCTGTGGGGCGGTCATCGGTCCTGCCTGCGTTGCATCGGGCCTGAGCCCGTCACGCCGCGCCGACGCCGCCCCGGGGGCATCGTTATCGAGGCGCGAGCGCCAGAAAGGTCTGTGGGCGCTTTGTCGCCGTGGCATAGGTCGCAACCGTGATTGCCACTGCTCCAAGCAGTATGGCATGGCCAATCAGGCTAAAGGCCATGAAGGTGTAGCTGCCTATGGCGGCCGAGAAAGCGATCGCCCACATCCAGCCGAGCATTTGCAGGACCATGTGCCTGACGGTGAAATCGGGGATATGACGGAGCGGGCTCACCTCATGATCGAAGATATAGTTCCAGGCATGAACAACAAGATTTTTCATGAGATCTCTCCACAAAATATAATACAATGCAAAATAGGTTTAATTGAATTGCCGGAACGACCACCGTTCGATGAGGCCGGAGACTTGCCGCCTCATCTTGGATCAAGGTCTATCAGGGCGGATGCAGCAATTAAATATGGCCTTTGGGTCAGGTTCTGGACCAGTCGTGGCAAGGCCAGCTGGCCAAGCAGAAAAATTACAGCCCGCAATCCATGGCGGTGAAACTGGCTGCAAGGTTCCCAATCGCCGGCGACGATACGGAAGCGCGCGTCACGGCGGCGTCGGCAAAGCCGATGCACCGTTGCGCAAGCATCTGGCCTGACAGCCACGCGCATTCGACGCGGGGGCCGAGCAACCAGTCCCCGCATACTCCAAGCCCGAGAACGGGGTTCCACAAGGCACCATCGCCAGTTCCCGCCGAAAGTGCGTGGCGCCAGCGGTGCGCCAAGGCCGCGACCGGCTGCGGAATGGCAGTTCCCGCCGCTTCGGCCAGGATCGCCACCAACAGCTCGACGATCTCGTCCTTTTCATTTTCCAGCCTTGCCCCGGACCACGCTGCGCTGGCTTGAACGGTCCAGGCCTCCGGGTTGGGCCGGTTGGGTTTCGCGCTGTTGCGGGCCGCCCAGGCAAGATCGCCCCGATCGCGGATCACCGATGGCACACCGTCCAGCTGACGATCGAACACAAACATGCCGGTCCAGCAAGGCTGGGACCTTGCCATGAGGGCGACCCGCGCCATGAAAAAATCGTGGAGTGACAGGATGGCCGCCGCCTGTTCAGCAGGGATCGCCAGCAGGACGGCATCGAACGGTCCCACTTCAGCGGTTTCGTCCATCAGCCACCACCCGGTGCCTTTGCGAACCATGCCCGTGATCCGGTGATCCCATGCGACTTCGTGATCCGACGCCATGTGCTTGATGATTGCGCTCATCCCGGGGACGCCGACGCAGGCGTCCGCTGCGGCCGGTCGCCACGGTGCGACGATTCCCAGCCCAGTCCAGGTGTCGACCTTTCGCCTGAACGCCGGGTCGCGCGCGGTGAAGTACTGCGCCCCGTAATCGATCGTCACTTCGCCCAGCGCGGTTCGCAGACGCCGTGTCGACATGCGGCCGCCGGGGCCGCGACCCTTGTCGTAAAGAACCACCGAGTGCCCTGCAGCACGGATCGCGTCCGCGCAGGCAAGTCCTGCCATGCCCGCGCCGATAATGGCGAACTTCATCGCCAATCAGCGCCTGGTCATCAGCGACAGCACTTCTTTGCGGCTGTCTGCATTATCCAGGAAAGATCCCAGCATCCGGCTGGTGACCATGCCCACACCGTGGGTTTTCACCCCGCGCCCGGTCATGCAGCCGTGCTGCGCCTCGATCACGACGGCAACGCCCTGAGGCTTCAGATTGTCCCAGATCGATTGCGCCACCTGGGCGGTCAGCCGTTCCTGGACCTGCAGCCGCCGGGCATAGCCGTGCAGCACGCGCGCCAGTTTGGAGATCCCGACAACCCGGTTCGCAGGCAGGTAGGCAATCGAGGCCGTCCCGGTGATGGGAGCCATGTGGTGCTCGCAATGCGATTGAAAGGGGATGTCTTTCAGCAGCACGATTTCATCGTACCCGCCCACCTCGTCGAAGGTTCGTGACAAATGAACGCCGGGATCTTCATCATAGCCCTCGCAATACTCCCGCCAGGCTCGTGCGACGCGCTGGGGTGTGTCGACAAGTCCCTCGCGTTCGGGATCGTCTCCCGCCCAGCGGATCAGATTGCGAATTGAGTCCTGGATAACCTCGGGGACGAAGATCTTTTCATCGTCCGGACGGAAGTTAAAATTTCCTGACACGTAGTTCATTGAAGTCCCCTGCCAAATTCATCATTGATGGATATTTTCCGGAGCCAGGATCACCGCTGGCCGGCAACGGAGCCCAACACCACGATCAGCACGATGGCGATGCCCTGGAACAGGACCCGCTGCCCCATCATCCGGTTTTGCCTCACCCCGAACGCTTCCTGCGCAGAATGACCGTGTTGACGGATGTGCTCAGCATCGCGGAAGAACGCCACCAGCCCCCTGACAAGGGCGGTGACCACGGCAATCGCGCAGCCGACGATCAGAATGACCAGAAAGAATGTCATGCCTTGATGCTCCAACAGGTTTGCCACGGAACCGCGAGATTATCGGCTTCCATGATCCGACGCGTATTTCGGCGAACAAGTGCAGCGTGCCAACATGGCCAAAAGGGCACTTCCCCCGAACCCGGCCATCGGCTAGTCCGGGCATGGCCATGTCGATGTCCCTCATGATCGGGTCCAGTCCCATCGCTGCCGTTCTGAGCAATCCCCGATTGCCGGACAATCCGATCATCGAATGCAACGAAGCCTTTGTGACGTTGACCGGGTATCGCAGCGACGAGATCATCGGGCACAATTGCCGTTTTCTTTCCGGCGAGCGCACCGAACCGTGGTTGACCGAAATGCTGCGCAACGGCATCCGCCGCCGTCAGCCGGTGATGGTCGAAATTCTCAACTACAAGAAGGATGGCACCGCGTTTCGTAACGCCGTCATGGTTGCGCCGATTTTCGATACCAGCGGTGAACTGGAGTACTTTCTCGGCTCACAGGTAGAGATTCCCGAGAATATCGCGCGTGCCAACGACATTCGCCGCGAGGCCGCTCACGAGCGCATAACTGCGCTCAGTCGCCGCCAGCGCGAGGTCCTGCTGCAGATGGCGTCAGGGAAACTGAACAAACAGATCGCTTACGAATTGGGTCTCAGCGAACGGACGGTCAAGATGCACCGCGCGGCCGTCTTTACCGCACTTGGGGTCAAGACCAGCGCTGATGCCATTCGCCTGGCGATCGAGGCCGGACACTGACGCGAGGGGCCACCACTAGCATGGCGACCCCTCCCGCAGATCGTTGTCGAACTCAGCCCGGGATCGATACGGCGTCCGTCACGTGAATGACGCCGTTGGATTGCATGACGTCGGCCTGGGTCACGTGAGCCATGCCGCCCTTGCCGTCGGTGAGCATAACCCGCCCGCCCATGACGCTTGCAGTCAGCTGGCCGTCCTGGACCGTGGTTAGGCGAGCTTTTCCGCCGCCCGCCTTGATCATCGCCAGCAGGTTTGCAGCTGTCACCCGGCCCGGCACTACGTGATAGGTGAGGACCGACTGCAGGGTCGAGAGATTTGCAGGCTGAAGCAAGGTGTCCACGGTTCCCGCAGGAAGCTTGGCAAAGGCCGCATTGGTCGGTGCGAACACTGTGAACGGCCCTGGACCGGACAGCGTATCGACCAATCCGGCCGCCTTGACAGCCGCAACCAGCGTGGTGTGATCGCGCGAGTTGACCGCGTTCGCAATGATATTACGCGAGTCGAACATCTCCGCCCCGCCAACCATCGTGGTTTGCGCTGCGACATCGGTGCCGCCGTCGCTCATGGTCGTGCAGGCGGCAAGCGGTACACTGAGTACCAAGGCTGCGGCGGTAGTGAATTTGAACATGACAATCCTCGATTGGCTGCGGAAGCCTTGGCCATACGTCGAACGCGGGCGCGACGGAATACGACCTTTGTGCCATACAGCGGTTGACCGACATCGGATTTCCGGAGGCTTGCGGTAGAATCTCGGAGCCCTGCTTCGCGGGCTCCACTGGCATCTCGTCGCGCCCCAAACAGGACCCAAACACGGACCCAGCCGGAAGGCCCTTCCGCCCAATCCGCTGGATTTGCCTGCCGAAAGGGTGGTGCCGCTTAGAGCCCGATCCGAAAG
>JBDNGL010000162.1:0-11113 GCA_041689285.1 Opitutaceae bacterium | reverse complement strand
TCCAGCTGGTCACCGGCCGGGCCCGCTGCACGGCCTAACCCACCACTTACCTCGCTCAACCCGCTTGAAAACATAACTACAACGCCAATCAACTCCCGCTTTTGAGAACGCGTCCCCGCTCGCTATGGCCAAATTTCTTAAATCAAACCTCGGGAATGAATTTAGGACCTCCCTTAAGTTCGATCAGGATGAGCGTTTCTCCGCTACGTTGAGCTGGTTTCATATCGAGAAGCAAAATCTGGCCCGCATCATCCTAAACACCAACCCCGCCTTTTGGGAGACCTCCGGACTGCAACGTTCCGAGGGTGTTGACCTCGATGTCTTTTATGCGGTCACGCCGGAGTGGCAGGTTCTCTTCAGTGGTATCGTCATGGATACCATCTATGTCAGTGACGATAATCCTGCCTATGTTGGCCAGCGTCTACCCGGCGTCCCCAAGTGGAGTTATTCGCTGTGGAGCAAATATACCTTCTCCACGGGTAATCTCCGCGGCCTAAGTTTCGGCGGTGGCGTGGTTTCAAAGCCGGAAATTCTGCCCTGAGGACAACAGGCTCCCAATCTGAAGAACCCGGCGTATGATCGGATTGATTTGCTCCTTGGCTATACCACCAAGATCGGCGGCCGGGATTGGGAGTTCAGCGCCAAGATCAACAATCTCACCGACAAGCTCTTCTTTGACGGTCTCTCCTGGGGTCCGGCCCGGGGCTATCTATTGACCGCACTGGTGCGTTTTTGAGTCATTGGGTCTGGTTTGAGAAGAACGGCGGCATTGTCCGTCGTTCTTTTTTGTCTGCATCGCCGACCACGCTATCGCCACCATAAACTAAAAATCACCCCCGATCACACGTCCTGGGCTTGAGCTTCACGGTTCAACCCCCACGTGTTGAGCCCGATGCGCTTCACCCTTTTTTCCACCCCTCCGACTCCAGTCATCGGGGCCGACCACCCCGATCTCGCGGGCAATTGCTACGGCTTTGAGGGCGGGCGTGTCCTCAAGCACGGCGGCGTCTACCACCTCTTCACCGCCGAGATGGCAGGCGATCCGTTTTGGGTCAAAATGCGCCTTGCTTACTGGACGAGTCCGGACGCGGTCAAATGGAGTCGCGTGCGCACGCTCTACGAAACCCCTGGCACCCTTGTTCCGGGAGACAACCGCTTCTCGCTCTGGACACCGATTCCGGTCTTCAACGAAACTGAAGCTCGCTGGAATCTGTTCTACGTCGCCTACCGCCCGGGGCAGGGCGAACGCGAGGGTCTGCACATGCACGGCCAGATCTGGCGCGCAATTTCCCAAATACCGGGGCACGACGGTTTGGGTGGGCCTTATCAGGATGCCGGCATCGTCCTGCAACCGGACGCGGCTTCCCAGCGGTGGGAAGGCCAACAGGGCACGGCCTCGTTTTTCCCCTTCGAAGCCAATGGACGCTGGCTGTCGTTTTATTGCAGCCACCAGCACTGGCCGGTGGGCAACTGGCCGGTCGGTCTCGCCGAAGCGCCGAGCCTTGCCGGACCTTGGACGCGTTGTGCGAACGGCAATCCCGTGCCGATCGAACTCGTCTTTATCGAAAATCCCGTCGTGACCAAAATCGGCGAACAGTTCGTGGCGGTCTATGACAACTGCGCGCTGGGCGATACCTATGTGGCCGATGGGCTTCACGTCGGTCTTTCCGAATCCGTGGACGGACGCCATTGGAGTCCCGGCCAGCCGTTGGCCGTGCAACCCGCCGCGGGACCCGCCCAATGGTCCGAAGACATCCGCACACCGCTGGGGCTCATCGCCGAAGATGACGGCACCTTCACCCTGCTCTATACCGGCAAACTCCGCGGCCAAAATTTCTGGCCCATCGGTTTGGCGCGATTGCAGGCCGGCCAGGATTGACGCTTTCGGACTGCTCGGCGGGGCCGGTCCTGCCGGAGCAAATTTGCCCGTCGCCTTGCCTTACCACAGCACCGGCACGCCACCCCAGTGGGTGATTTCCTTGTCGTTGGTGATGAGCGTCAGCTTGTGCGCCAACGCCGTAGCACAAATCAGGCGGTCGGCTGGATCACGATGCGTCCATTCCAGACTACCGCTGCCCCAAGCGATGGTCGGCGTCAGCGGCGGGACCTGAAACTGATGGGCGATATTATCGAGCCAAGCCGCCGGGCTCGCCGTCGGGATAATCGTTCCGGCTTTGATGAGCCGGGCTATTTCCAGCAGGGTAACGGCGGCGAGCCCAAAACTGTCCGCATGATTGCTCTTCGCTAGCGCCCGCACCCGGGCCGAAAGCCGGGGCGCGTCTTCGGTGATCCACAGGACCGCGTGCGTACCGAGCAGATGTTTCACTCCTTGAGCATAGCCCATTCTTCCGGCGGAATCACGGGGCCATCCGGCAGGCCGCCCACTCGCAGGCTTCCTTTCATAGAGCCCAAAATACCGGCACCCCGCTGGCGCGCGCGAAACTCAAAAGTCTGTCCCTCCGCCTCGATGATCACCGTCTGGCCGGCGGCAGCCAGTTTGCGCATGCGCGGAAACTCGCGCTGGAAGGCCCGGATGGTGGTTTTCATAGCTGTCAGTCAATCGTGTCTGACAGCCTTGTCGAACCCCAGCTCCAGCCAGCCCAGTGTCACGCAATGCGTGACACTGGGCTGGCTCAACTCGCCGGGCGGAGTTTCACGATGAGGTCTTTGCTCTCAACGGTGTCGCCGACAGCGGCGGTGAGTTCGGCGATTACGCCATCGGCGGGTGCGTAGACCGAGGTCTGCATCTTCATTGCCTCCATCATGAAGAGCTTGTCGCCCTTCGCGACCTTGGCGCCGACCGAAGTGGAGAGAGTGACGATGAGGCCGGGGATGGGGGCGGCGACTTGGAGCGGATCCGCGAGGTCGGCCTTCGGGCGCGACTTGGCGGTGACCGCCACGCTCTTGTCCTGAATGAAGACTTCGCGGGTGATGCCGTTGAGTTCGTAGTTCACCGGTCGGCGGCCGTCCTTGTCGGTCTCGCCCACGCTTACGAGGCGGATGATGAGGACTTTGCCCTCCTCGATCTCGACGGAAATTTCCTCGCGCGGTTTGAGCCCGTAGAAAAAAGCCGGCGTCGGCAGCACGCTGACATCACCGAATTCGCGTTGGTGCTTCGCGAAGTCGGCGTAAACCGCCGGATACATGAGGTGCGAGTAGAGTTCGTCCTCGGTGGGCTCGCGGCGAAGTTTGTCCGTAAACTCGGCACGGAGCTTCGCCAGCGGGGCGGGATCCACGGCTGCGGACTTCCGGCCGTGTTTCTGCTCGGCAGCGATGGCCGCTTGGTATTTCGCCTGGGCTGCCTTGAAGCGCTTTTCGCCAAGCACGGCGCACCACATCTGCACCGGCCAGCCGCCGTCGGGCCAGCCGAGGCCGCCGGTCAGCATGTCGATCACGCTCTCGGGAAACGGCGTTTCGCCGGGCGGGAGGTTAACCACATCGGCGGGCTTGATGCCGCGTGAGAAGAGGAAGAGCGCCATGTCGCCGACGACTTTGGAGGAGGGCGTGACCTTGATGATGTCGCCGAAGAGCTGGTTGACCTCGGCGTAAGTGCGCGCGATCTCGGGCCAGCGGTGGGCGACGCCCATTGAGACGGCCTGCTCTTTGAGATTGGTGTATTGGCCGCCGGGCATCTCGTGAAGATAGACTTCGGCGCTGCCGGTCTTCGGCGCGGTGTCGAACGGTGCGTAGAACGTGCGCACCTGTTCCCAGTAATCGGAGAACTGGTCGAGCGCGCCGAGGTCGAGCCCGGTGGCGCGCGGCGTATGCTGTAGCGCGGCGACGATGGCGTTGAGATTAGGCTGCGCGGTGCTGCCCGACATCGACGCGGTGGCGAGGTCCACGATGTCCACGCCCGCATCGACGGCGCGGAGGATCGAGGCGGCGTTGATCCCGCTGGTGTCGTGCGTGTGGAAGTGAATCGGCAGGCCGACCTCCGCTTTTAGCGCCTTCACGAGCTTATGCGCGGCGTAGGGCCGGCAGAGGCCGGCCATGTCCTTGATCGCGAGGACGTGAGCGCCCATGCGCTCCAGTTCCTTCGCCATCTTGACGTAATACTTGAGCGTGAACTTGTCGCGCCGGTCGTCGAGGATGTCGCCCGAGTAGCAGAGCGCGGCCTCGCAGACGGCGTGCGTGGCCTGCACGGCATCCATCGCCACACGCAGATTCGGCAGATAATTCAGCGAGTCGAAGATGCGAAAGATGTCGATGCCGCTGGCCGCAGCATGTTTCACGAAGCCGGCGACGACGGCATCGGGGTAGTTGGTGTAGCCAACGGCGTTGGCGCCGCGGAAGAGCATCTGGAAGCAAATGTTCGGCACCTTGGCGCGGAGCTGGCGCAGGCGTTCCCACGGGTCCTCGTTGAGGAAACGCATCGCGGTATCGAAAGTCGCGCCGCCCCACATTTCGAGCGAGTAGAGCTGCGGCGCCCGGCGGGCGAGAAAGCCAGCGCTCGCCAACATGTCGTAGCTACGGACGCGCGTGGCCATGAGCGACTGGTGGGCGTCGCGGAAGGTCGTGTCGGTGATGAGCAGGCGCTTCTGCTTGAGCGTCCATTCGGCGAATTTCTTCGCGCCGAGCTTAAGCAGGAGGTCGCGCGTGCCGGGCAGCGGGGTGCTGCGGTCGTCAAGACCGGGTGCAATGACGGCCGGGAACGGTTTCGCCGGGCGGTATCCCTTCGCGTGCGGGTTGCCGTTGACGGTAACGTTGCCGAGGAAGTTGAGCAGCTTTGAGGCGCGGTCGCGGCGAACCTTAAAGGTGAAGAGCTCCGGTGAGGTGTCGATGAGCGTGGTCGTGGCTTGGCCGGAGCGGAAGAGCGGGTGCGCAATGACGTTCTCAAGAAAGGGAATGTTGGTCTTCACGCCGCGGATGCGGAATTCGCTGAGCACGCGGCGGGCGCGGTTCATCGCAATCTCGTAGCTCTGGCCGCTGGTGATGACCTTCACGAGCATCGAGTCGTAGAACGGCGTGATGACGGCACCGGCGTAGCCCATGCCGCCGTCGAGGCGCACGCCGAAGCCGCCCGGCGAGCGGTAGGCGATGATGCGGCCGTAGTCGGGCACGAACTTGTTCTCGGGATCCTCCGTCGTGATGCGGCACTGGATGGCGTAGCCGTTGCGCGGCACGTCGGCTTGGACGGGCATGCCCACCTCGGGCGAGTGCAGGGCGTGACCCTGCGCAATCAGGATCTGGGCACGCACGAGATCGAGGCCAGTGATGACCTCGGTGACGGTGTGTTCGACCTGAATGCGCGGGTTCATCTCGATGAAGAACCACTCGTGGCGGTCGAGGTCGTAGAGAAATTCAATCGTGCCGGCGTTGTCGTAACGGATGGCGCGGGCCATCTTCGCGGCGGCCTCACAGAGTTCGCTGACGATCGCCGGCGGCAAGCCGAAGCTCGGCGCCACCTCGACGACCTTCTGGTGGCGGCGCTGCACAGAACAGTCGCGCTCATGGAGATGGATGACGTTGCCGTGCTTGTCGCCGAGGATCTGCACCTCGACGTGCTTCGCTCGCGGGATGTATTTCTCAAGGAAGACGGCCGGGTTGCCGAAGGCGCGGCCGGCCTCGCCCTGCGCCTCGTCGAGTAGCGACGCGAGGTCCGCGGCCTTGTGCACCACGCGCATGCCGCGCCCGCCGCCACCGAAGGCCGCCTTGATGATGAGCGGGAAGCCGATCGCCTTCGCGGTCTTGAGTGCCTCGGCGCGGTCGGTGATGGGCTCCTCGGTGCCGGGGAGCACGGGCACCTTGATTTTCTTCGCGAGCGCGCGGGCGGCGGTCTTGTCGCCCATCATCTCGAGCAGTTCCGGCCGCGGGCCGACAAAGATGATGCCGGCCTTTTCACAGGCACGGGCGAAATCGGCATTCTCCGAGAGAAAACCATAGCCGGGATGGATGGCGTCGATGCCCTTATCCTTCGCCACCGCGACGATGCTCTTGATGTCGAGGTAGGCGGCGACGGGACCCTGACCATGACCGACTTGGTAGGACTCGTCGGCCTTGTAGCGGTGGATGCAGAAGCGGTCTTCCTGTGCGTAAACCGCCACCGTGCGCAGCCCAAGCTCGGTGCCGGCGCGGAAAATCCGGACGGCAATCTCGCCACGGTTGGCGGCCATGAGTTTGCGCACGGGGCGCGGCGTTGCAGGGGAAGAAGGGGATGGGGAAGCGCTCACAATTTGAAATTCAGCGGTCAGCCGTAGCGCGCCAACCCAAAAACACCAAGGACAACCGGCGGTTATGTCATCAATCCAGCCCGCGCGCCCTTGGTGGCAA
This sequence comes from Opitutaceae bacterium, assembly GCA_041689285.1. GTDB lineage: Bacteria > Verrucomicrobiota > Verrucomicrobiia > Opitutales > Opitutaceae > UBA2377. The sequence continues at coordinate 4,843 of JBDNGL010000162.1, read as the reverse complement.
GTTCACCGAGACACTCGGGGGAACCCCGCGCGAGGTCGCGACAGACCTGCGGGCGCTCCCCATAAACCGTGCAGCGATATTCCAGCGCGCCCGCCACCGAGCGTCTCACCACCAGCGCGCGACAGTGGCCCTCCGTCATTTTCATGTAGGCGCGGTGCCCGATGAAGTGCGCGAATTTTTCTACGCCGGCTCCGAGTCGGGTCCAATCGTCACCAGTGAGCCGCACGTAGGTCGGCAAAAACGAAAAGCAGCACACCCCGCAACTTTGACAACCGGCCCGAGGCGGGGCTGGGTTCATGGCGCGAAGTCTGCACATCCGCGGCGGCGGCTCAATGGCGAAGCGACGGTTGTTTTCATGACGGTTTGACCGCATCCGCGAGTTGCCTACGCTGGCCCGATGTCATTTTTCCGCCGTAGCCGCGGCGTCCTCGGCGCCGGTTTATTTCTCTTATTCGCCGGCCTCGCGGTCGCCACGGCCGAAAAGCGTCCCCTGTCTCCGGCTGACTTCGACGGCTGGCGCGGGATTGAAACCCCGCTGGTCTCGCGCGACGGGCAATGGCTGGCCTATGCCGACATGCCGCAGGTGGACGACGGCCACGTGGTCGCCCGCCACCTCCGCACCGGACAGGAGTGGCGCGAACCCGCCGGGGCTCGCCCGCCGGCGCCTTTTCCGCCGCCAGTTTCGCCCAACCCTGAAGACGCCCCGCCGCCCAGACAGGTGCGCATCGTCCTGACCAGTGACAGCCGCTTTCTCGTTGCCGCCACTTTTCCCGACAAGGCCGCTCAAATCGCAGCGCGCACACAACAGACCAAGCCCGAGGCTCAGCCGAAAAACAGTCTGCTCCTGCTGAATCTCGCCACCGGGGTCAGCTTGGTCGTGGCCGACGTGAAAAATTTTCAGGTGCCCGCCCGCGGTGGCGCCTGGGTGGCCTACCAGAAAGAAGCCGCGCCGACCTCCCCCGCCCCGCCGCCCGTTCCGGAAAAACGCCGCTGGTTTCAACGCAAGCCTGCCACGCCGCCGGTCGTCGCCGCGGCCCCTGAGCCCGCGCCCGGTGGTAAAAAATCCGTCGATGGCACTGAGCTGGTGCTGCGCGACCTCACCACCGGTAACGAACAGGTTTTCCCCGACGTAGTGGAATACTCTTTTGCGCGGGATGGCCGCACCCTCCTCATTACCGTAGCCGCCAAAATAGACCGCCTCAACGGGGTGTATGCGGTGACACTTGGCGAGGAGGCCCAGCCCCGCGCCCTGCTCAGCGGCCCCGGCCGTTACACCAAGCTCGCTTGGGATCGCGAGCAGACGCAGGCCGCGTTTCTCGTCGAAACGAGTGAAAAAAATTCCCAGATAAAAGCCTACCATTGGCCGCGCGCGGCCGCGGCCGCGAAAGCCCTGGCCTTCACCCCGCCCGCCCCGCTGCGACTCAGCGATAAGGCCGCGCCCGTCTTCTCGCGGGACGGCCGTAAGCTCTACCTCGGCACCGCTCCGGTGAAGCCCAAGCCTGCGCGGCCAACCAAAATCGATCCCGAGGAAGTCGTCACCGCCGACCTTTGGAGCTGGCACGATGACCTCGTACAGCCCGCGCAACGCACCCAGGCCGAGCGCGAGCGCAACCGCACCTACCGCGGGGTGCTCGATCTGGAGAGCGGTCAGTACACCCAGCTGGCTGACGAAACTTTGCCGGAAATCAGTGTGAGTGATGATGGCACGCGCGTGCTGGGTTTCGACAACCGGCCCTATCGGCGGCTCGCCGATTTCGACGGACTTTATTCCGATATCTATCTCGTGGATACCAACACTGGGGCTCGCACGCTGATTTTCGAAAAACTGCGCCATGGTATCGGTAACCGCCGCGGCGGCCCGACCTTCGGCTGGTCGCCGGACGGTCAGTGGGCGGCCTATTATGATGCGGGCCACTGGCACCTGCTCGATACCGCGACCGGCACCTCGCGCGCGCTCACGCGCGCGCTCCCGGTCGCTTTCGCACAGGAACAGCACGACACGCCAGAACCGCCGCCCGCCTACGGTTGGGCGGGGTGGACGAGCGACAGTGCCGCCATCCTCCTCTATGATCGTTACGACGTGTGGGTGCTGCCCGCCAATGGCAGCGCCGCAGTCAATCTCACCCAAGGCGATGGTCGCGCCCGACAGATCAGCTACCGGATCCAGCGCACCGAGCCGCGCGAGGAGGATGCGGAAGAACGCGGAATTGATCCGGCCCAGCCGGTGATTTTACGCGGCGAAAGCGAGACCACGCGCGCCACGGGTTTCTTCAGCAGTTTTAGCTTAGGCAAGTCGCCGGCAGCATTAGTGTGGGGCGACAAGGCTTACACCTATGTCGGTCGCGCGCTTGAGGCCGATGTGTTGCTCGTGACGGCCTCTCGCTTCGACGAGTTTCCCGACGTGCATACGACAGACGGAGCATTCAGTCAGCTCACCAAGGTCACTGACGGCGGGGCGCAGCTCGCTCCCTTCCATTGGGGTAGCGCCGAGCTGATGACCTTCACCAACGCCGACGGCGTGCCGCTCCAAGCCGCGGTTTATAAGCCGGCGAATTTCGACCCGGCCAAAAAATACCCGGTCATCGTCTATATCTACGAGCGGCTCTCGCAGATCGTGCATCGTTTCTCGCCGCCCACGCCGAGCCAGAATGTCAATTTCCCGCTCTACACGAGCAACGGCTACATCATTCTCACGCCGGATATCGTTTACACGGAGGGCGAGCCCGGCCCGAGCGCCTTGCGCAGCGTATTGCCAGCGGTGGATACATTGGTGGCCCAGGGTTTCGTGGATGAAAATGCCATCGGCATCCAGGGTCATTCTTGGGGTGGCTATCAAATCGCCTATATGCTGACCCAAACGAATCGCTTTCGCGCTGCCGAGGCCGGTGCCCCGGTCGGCAACATGACCAGCGCTTACGGCGGCATCCGCTGGGGGGCAGGCATCCCGCGGCTGTTCCAATACGAGCAGACCCAGAGTCGCATCGGCGCGCCCCTCACGGCGGCGACCGAGCGCTACATCGCCAACTCGCCGGTCTTTCACGCCCAGAACGTGCAGACGCCTCTGCTCATTTTGCACAACGACGCCGATGACGCCGTGCCGTGGGAGCAAGTCATCGAACTCTTTCTCGCTCTGCGCCGACATGACAAACCCGTGTGGTTTTTTAACTACCACCGCGAACTGCACGGTTTACGTCGGCGCGCCGACCTGAAGGATTTCTCGAAGCGGATGTGGCAGTTCTTCGACCATTTCCTGCGAGGGGCCCCGGCGCCGGAATGGCTGGAGAAAGGGATTCCCTTCCTAGAACGCGAGGAGGAAAAATTACGTTTCAACAGCCTGCCCGCAGCAGATACACGACCCACCTCCCCCGACCATGACTAACTCCCCCCTTCGCTACGCCGTCATCGGCGCCGGCGGCATCGCCCAGGTCCATCTTCAGGCCATCGCCACGTTGCCCGGCGTGGAAGTCGTCGGCATCGCCGATCCCGCGGACCCAAAAACCTGGCGCATCTCCGGCCCCCACGCCGGGGCGCCGCGCTTCACGGACATGGGGCAGATGCTGCAGGAGACTAAACCCGACCTAGTCTCCATCTGCACGCCCAACAAATTTCACCACCCGGCCACGCTGCTCGCCTTGGAGCACGGGGCCCACGTCGCCTGCGAAAAACCCATGGCGATGTGCGTCGCCGAGGCCGGGGCGATGGAGACCGCGCGCGCTCGGGCCGGCAAACTGGGCGGCATCAATTTTTCCTACCGCAACGTGCCCGCCTTCCGCTTTGCCCGCGAACTCATCGCCCACGGCGAACTCGGCCGCCTTCTGCGCGTGAACACCGTTTACCTACAGAGCTTCCTCGGGGCGCCCGCGACGGCGTATTCGTGGCGCAATGACGTCACCCTCGCCGGCTTTGGCGCGCTGGGTGACCTCGGCGTGCACATGATTGATGGCGTGCACTTCCTCACCGGCTTGGACTACCGCCGCGTCGTCGGGCACGCGCAAACGCTCATCCCGGAAAAGGCCGACGCGGCCGGCCAACCGCGCCCGGCTACGGCAATTTCTTCCGCATCGAGATCTCCGGCGAGTGCGGCACGCTCGCCGTGCAATCCGATCATCCCGACGAACTCTGGCTGCGCGCCGGTGCCACCCTGACGAAATACGCCACGTGGAAAACCGACGTGCCGCTGCAAAAACTGCCGACCGACTTTGCCACGCGCGGCGGGCCCAGCACACCGGCTGCCATCGTGCACGCCATCCGCGGCGAAAAGGTGGCCTTCCCCACCTTCGCCGACGGCCTGCGCGCGCAACGCGTGCTCGGGGCGATTATTGCCTCGATGCAGTCAGCCGCGTGGGAACCCGTGGCGTCATCCCAAGACCCCCAGGCGGTTTGACTCTAGCCGGCGGCGGAATAGTGCGAAGCCGAGCGCGCCAACTGAGAGAAGAAGTGCCGTCGTCGAAGGTTCGGGCACCGCGCTGACGTAGAGATTATTTTGAGAAGAGCCGTTGTCGGTTCCGCTGACATAAAAGCTGAAGCCGCTGACGCCATCGGTCAGGCCGGTGACCGTTCCACTGAAGCGTGTGCCTTGGTTACCTGAGCTGGATGTGCGCGAGATGTCGTAGCTGAATGTCGGGCCTGATGTCATTGATAATGTCGCCTTGTTGACGGCGTCGTTACCGCCCTAGCTGTAGCCTAGCCCTGCGCCGGGATTGATCGTGGCATTCGGGGAGGAAACGCTTCCGCCGCCGCCCACGTTGAAGTCAAAGACGGTTCCCTGAGTGCCGCCGAAAATGTCGAACCCCTTGTTGCCGTTGTCAAAGTTCAGCGCCATCAGAAATGTGAAAATGTTTCC
>JBDNGL010000161.1:0-29483 GCA_041689285.1 Opitutaceae bacterium | reverse complement strand
GTATGGTCACACGGCGACGCGACATGCGCAGGCCGGGATCGCGCGACTTGAGCAGCTACTGGTGCCGCTGCGTGCGGCACAAAATGCGCATGATCGCGATGAAGTCCGACTGGCGGAAATCAGCGATCAAGTGGCGAGGCTCGGTCGGCTGGCGGCGGCACGGACCAGTTGGCTGACGTTGTTGGCGGATTTGCAGGCCGGGTTGGTGGCGGTGGAGGATGTCTGGCTCGACCGGTTGCAGCTCCTGCCCGCCGAGCGGGTTCCGGAGCCAAGCCAAACAGCTGAACCGGTTTTGCGGCTGACTTTGAGTGGGCGACTGTTGGATCTGTCTGGACCACTCGCGAAGGTGAACCCGGAGGCCAACGACCGCGTGCGCCGCTTGCTCGCGAAATTCCGGGAATCGCGGTTTGTGCGTGAAGTGTCGGATGAACGTTTCGATGCGAGTGAACCGGGCATCCTGCGATTTGATTTTACGCTGGTGATGAAAACGGAGGAGCCGCTGTGAAAATGATCAGCCCTTTGCAGCGCCGGCATTCGGTATATTTCACCTTATTGGGCGGTTTTTTTCTCGGGCTGTTGGCGGCAGGCTGGTTGGGCTATCGAGCTCACGCAGAGCTGCAAGTCGCACAGCGTGATTTGGTGATCAAGCAGCGGGAATGGCAGGCAAGGGGGCGGGTTGCGATTCCGGCGAGGCAAGACGCGGCCTCGTGGGCTGAGCGGCGGCTCGCGCGCGAGGAAGTTCTGGTGGGTTTGCGAAATCAACTCCGGCTTGATTCTCCGGAGGCAACCCGGCTGCGCACGGTCAACCCGCCGCTTGAGCGCACCGAAGCTTTTTTTGATCTGGCATTGATGGTGGACCAATTGCGGGAACGGGCTGCACAGCTAGGCGTGAGCCTCAAGTCGGACGAACGCTTCGGCTTTGCGGCCTACGCCAACGGCGGGCCGGATGCCGCGCAGATCCCCGCGGTGTATCGCCAGCGACAACTGGCACAGTATCTGGTGGAGCAGTTGCTCGCAGTGCAGCCGACTGGATTGCTCGCCATACAGCGGGAGCGGCCGGGTGCGGCGCCGCCGGACCGGAACGAAGCGTTCGGGGCGATGCTGGATTATTTTATATTGGATCCGCGGATTTCAGTGCGATCCTCGGGCCGCGTGAATGCGCAGGCGATGCGGGTGATCTTCACCGGATCCACCGCGGTGCTGCGGGCCTACTTGAACCGTCTCGCCGGGTCCGAACTGCCGCTGTTGGTGCGAGCGGTGGAAGTCGAGCCGTTCGTGAGCCCCGGCGGCGGGGCCAAACCCCGACTGATGGTGGACGCGGCCGAGCGGCCGTTTGTGAGTCGTGAACCCAGCAAATTCACGGTGACGGTGGAATCCTTCGAAGAGCCGCCGGCAGGAGGCCCTGCGCCATGAAGCTTTGGGCAAGCGAACGGATTTTTGTGCTGACGGCGGCGCTGATCGCGACCGTTTTATTGGTGACGTATGGCGGGCGAGAAACTTCCGTCAGACCTGTGGTGGCCTCGCCGGTGAGCGTGGTTGGAGCAACCTTCGAACCTGAAGCCATGGCCATGATGGCGACGGACCGGCAGGAGACTTGGGGTAAGCCACCGGCATCATCACGTGGTCGTGGGTGGGTTTATGAAGTGTTCACCCCACCAGAGATATTTTACGATGCGGAGACACGTCGGTTCAGGGTGGCGGGAAAAAATTCTGTCGAAGCGTTGAGTCGTTCATCGGATTCGACCGATTTCGGGATTGAGCTCGTGGCTATAGAGGCGGCCGAATTTCCTCTGCAATTGGTGGGTTACGTCGGCGAGCCCGGCACGTATCAGGGTATCTTCGTAAATGTTGAGACTACAGAAACTTTTCTCGGGACCGCGGGCCGGCGAGTGCCTGAGTTGGGGTTGATTCTTGAGACATTTGGGGTGATGCGTAAGGCCGTCGCGATTGCGGAAAGCATGACGGTCACGGAATTGGTCGCGGAAGCGAGGGTGCGTCACGAGGTCTCTGGCGAGACAACCCTGCTCACTGATCGCACGCGTGCAACGAGTGGGGTCCGCCGGGTGCGGCTTCGGGCCGTCGCCGGTGATAATGCGGACTGGGTCGCGGAGGTGGGCGACGTGCGGCGGATCGAGGCTGGGCTCTACCGAATTGAAAAAATCCAGCTCGCCCCGCCGGGTGTGACGATTAGTAAAGAGTCTGCCGGAGTGATAGCCAATGAGCGCCGGACGCTCACTCCGCCAGTTTCGGTTTTCAGTCCGATCCAGTAAAAATCCCTTTCACCCCATGAAGCGAAGACCCGCGCACCCTATCATTCGAGTTTTGGTGGTGTTGGGCAGCGTTTGGGTATTCGGCGCGTTGCTTGCAACGGGCCATGCGCAAATACCGACTGAGGCGAAAATCCGGCTGCTGGCCGACGCCCTGCGGGAACGGGATACTGGCAACCTCGCACAGGCAAAAATTTATCTGGAACAGCTCAATCAATTGGCGCCCGGCGATCCGGTGGTAAATCGATTGTTGCGAGAGATCGCGGCGAAGCTGACGCCTGCTCCCCAGTCGATGACCCCACGGGTGGCCGCAAGTATTGACGAAGAAGCCGAAGCCATTGCCCGGGAGGAAACTGATCGGCTGCGCACACTGATGCAGGCGGCCGAGGCGCAGCGCGCCCACTCGCGGAAGTTGGCCCGGGAAGGTCGCTACGACGAGGCGCTGGCCGGCTTGGACGAACGCAGGGCCACGCTGCCGGCAAACTTGCTCACGCAATCCCTCCTGCAGGATTTGCAGGAGGAACGGGCGGCCCTGCTGGTGGCGAGAGCGCGCGTGGAGGAAAACCCAACGCCGCAAATCCGTCAGGCGACTACGTTGGCCGGGACGGGCCCGGCTCGGGCAGAGACGGCTCGATTGCTTGAGCGGGGCCGGCGCCAATATCTTGCGGGCGACAGCACCCGGGCGGTCGTCACGCTGCGGCAGGTGCTTGAGTTGGCGCCCGAGAATCCCGAGGCGGCGTCGCTCCTCGCTCGCATTGATCAAGCTCAGGATGCCTCCGTCACGGGTCAACGAGTGGCGACACGCGCCGATTTGTTGGCGGAGGTGGACCGCAGTTGGCAGCGGCCGGTGGTCTTTGCGGAGCGTAGCGCCATCGAACTCGCGGCGACGGATCCGGCGCCGCTTGCGCGAAAGTTAGAGGAAATAATCCTGCCCAATGTGAGCTTTACGCGGGTGGAAATCGGTCGGGTAGTCACGGCTTTGAGCGCGGCGTCCGAGGAATTCGATTCCGCCGAGCAGGCGCCGAGGGGCGTGAATATCGTGCTGCTCGACCCCGGCGAAAAACGGCCAGTGGTGACGCTCACCTTGCGCAACACCAACCTGAAGCGCGTGCTCGATTTCGTGACGGAGTCCGTGGGCTACCAATACGAGGTGCAGGCGGACGCGGTGGTGGTGCGTCCCGGCGGTGAAGCTGCGACGTTGGAGATGGCGTTCTTCCCGGTATCACGGGCGACGGTGCTGCGCATGACTGGTCTCGGTGGTGGCGGGACAGGCGTGATTCGGCCGGTGGATCCGTTTTCCTCGGCGGGCGCAGCCAATGAGCCGTTGGCCGGTAGCGATGGGGTGGCGATGCGCGGATTTCTGCAGCAGGCCGGGGTGAATTTCGAGACCGTGCCGGGCAGCAGCCTCGCTTATGACGGCTCCGCGATCATCGTTACCCAGAGTGCCCGCAATCTGGACCGTATCAGGAACATCCTGAACCGTTACAGCGACATCCGGCAGGTGGAGATAGAGGCCAAGTTCATGGAAGTGCAGGAAGGTGCACTGGAGGAGTTGGGCGTGAGCTGGAGCGCGGCCACGAAAGCCTCGCAACAGAATGCTGGAGTTTTGGCGGCGTATCAAACCAGCAACCGCTCCCTTGCGGCGGCCTTCACCAACACGGTCAGTAACCAACAAGGGCGGATCGTCCGTCCCGAGAGTGTGACGGCCACCGCCGACGGCGAGCTGATCGTCACGCCGGAACTTAACATCCCCATCGTCAACAATGCGCCCCAACTGCCCGGCTCCACCTACCTAGGATTGGGCACCAATGCACTGGCCAATATCATGGGCGTGATCGGCGAGTTTGATGTGAATGCGATCGTGCGCGCGCTGGCGCAAAAACAGGGCACGGACCTGCTGAGCGCCCCTAAAGTGACTGTGCTCTCCGGCAATCCCGCGACCATGACAGTCGCCCAGGAACTGCGTTATCCGCAGAGCTTTGGGCAGACCCAAAGCCAGGTCGGCACGGGGAGTGCCAGCGGGGGTGGTTCCGCGGGCGTCACCATCACGGCCGGAACCCCGCAGGAATTTACCACGCGCAATGTGGGCGTGGAGCTGAAGGTCACCCCCACCGTGGAGGAAGACGACTATAGCATCAGTCTCGATCTGAACCCGCGGGTGACGGAATTCGACGGCTTTGTGGAATACGGTGGACCGAGCGTGGCGGTGTCTGGCAGCACGACAGTGACGGTGCCCTCGGGATTTTATCAGCCGATTTTCTCGGTGCGCGACATTTCGACCAAGGTGACCATCTGGGATGGCGCCACCCTTATCATGGGTGGCCTGACCCGCGAAGAAGTGAAGAAGGTGAACGACAAGGTGCCGGTGTTGGGGGATCTGCCGTTGCTAGGCCGGATGTTTCGCTCGAAGGGTGAAAGCACGCAGAAGCGTAACCTGCTCATTTTTGTGACGGCTAATCTCGTGAGCCCGGGTGGTTCTCCCAAGAAGCAGTCACTGCAAAACGTCGCCCCCGATGCGGTCTTCCGCAATCCCGTGATCGTAACGCCGGCCGGCGAGAAATTGCGCAGCCCGTGAAACGTGGGGCGAGGCTGGTTTCGATTTAAGCGTTGCGACCGGCGGGTGACGCGCTTCGCTGCGCCTACTATGGCAAAGTGGCTGCTCGTGGACGGTTTCAATCTGGCTTACCGCTGTTTCTATGCGCTGCCGGAGCTGACGCGGACGGACGGTTTTCCCACCGGCGCGCTGCACGGCTGGGTGAAATCGCTCTGGAAACTGGCTGATCAGGAAAAACCTGAAGCGACGTTGGTCTTTTTTGACCTTGGCGGTTCACAGGAGCGCCTCGCCCTGCACCCTGAGTATAAGGCGCAACGGGCTGAAATGCCGGAGGCGCTGGCGAAGCAGATTGAGCCGCTGAAGCAATTGACCCGCGCGATGGGGTTGGTCGGCATAGAGCAGGATGGCGTGGAAAGTGACGACCTGTTGGCGGCGCAAGCGGTGGCGCTGGCGCGGGGCGGCCACGAGGCGGTTATCGTCAGCAGCGACAAGGACTTTGCCCAGATTGTGAGCGAGCAGATCAAAATCATGCTGCCACCGCCCTCAGCCAACCCCAAGCTTGGATGGCGGCTACTGGATGCGATGGGTGTGCGGGAAAAGTTTGGAGTGCCGCCGGCACAGATCGCCGATTACCTGGCGCTGGTGGGCGACGCCTCGGATAATATTCCCGGCATTGACGGAGTCGGCCCCAAGACGGCCGCCAAATGGCTGGCGGAGTGGGGGAGTCTGGAGGGCGTGCTCGGGCATGCGGCGGATTTGAAACCTGAGCGCTTTCGCGAAACCGTGGCGGCTTCCGCAGATCGCATCCGGCTTAATTTGCGGCTGACGACCTTAAATCTGGGTCTTCCGACCGTGGCAGCGGAGAAAACCCCGCCGCAGGTGGGCGCACTGCTGCGCCTGCTGGAATCCTTCGAGATGAAGGGCACCCTCGCCGAAGCCCGCACGCGCTATGGGCAGGGCGAGTTGTTTTGAGCGGGATTACTCCCGACCCTCGGTCGAGATGCCCTTGGGATCGAAGATGTAGCCGATGCCGTGGACCGTGCGGAAGGCGTCGAGATTGAGGCCGTGGCTCTTGTAGAGCTCGCGGACCTTAACAATATATTGGTCGAGCGAGCGGCTGCGAACGTCGGCGTGCAGGCCCCAAACAGAGTGGATCAAGGCCTTGCGGGTGATGACGACGGCTTGGTTCTCGTTGAGATGGGCCAGAATTCCGAGCTCCTTACGGCCGATTTTTGCCACACTTTTGTCAGGAAAGGTAATCTCCAATCGCACCGGGGTGATGCGTGCGCCACAGAAATCAAAGGGCTCGTCACTGAGACGCACGTTCTTGGTGAGATTGAGGTCGGTGACGGACTCGGCGCGGCGCAACACCGCCCGGATACGGGCGATGAGTTCGGGGAAGCTGAAAGGCTTGGTGATGTAGTCGTCCCCGCCCATATCGAGTGCCTTGACCTTGCTGGACTCCTCATCGTTGCCAGTGAGGAAGATGGTGGGGATGACGATGTCGGCCGCTTTCAGGTCCTCCATCAAGGCAAAGCCGGTCTGATCAGGCAGGCTGATGTCGAGGAGGATAAGATTGGCGAAATTATTTTTCAGGAAGCGCGCGGCATGGGCGGCGCGGTTGTGAATCTGGGTCTGCATGCCGGACTCCTCAAGATGGAGGGCGATGAGCTTGGCGAGCTCCTCCTCATCTTCGACTACCAGAATCAGTGGCTTAGGTTCGGCGCGCATGGGCAAGTAGGCTTATTGCCTAGGTTCAACGGCAGGATTGTCAAAGCCAACTTCCGGGTGCGGTGGTCCGGCAATCAAGGGTGCGACCGTGCTCCGAGAATTTACTTGAAGGATGTTGGGGTGCCGTGTCCCTTGGCCGCGTGTCCGACTGCAAGCCCATATTGATGCTCGGACTGCCGAAAGGCAGCCTCGAGGAATCCACGATAACCCTGTTTGCCAAGGCCGGGTGGAAAATCAGCACGAGTTCTCGCTCCTACAAGCCCGCGATCGACGATCCCGAGCTCGACGGCCGTTTCGTGCGCGCCCAGGAAGTGAGCCGCTATGTTGAGCACGGTTTTTTTGACTGTGGCCTGACGGGCTTCGACTGGATCCAAGAAAACGAGTCGGATGTCATCGAGGTGTGTGATCTGGTTTACAGTCGGGCCTCGGTGCAGCGCTCGCGCTGGGTGCTTTGCGTGCCGGAGTCTTCCCCCATCACCAAGCCCGAGCAACTGGCCGGGAAACGGGTGGCGACTGAGCTGGTGCATACGGTGAAACGGTATTTCAAAAAGAAGCGCATCAAGGCCGAGGTGGAATTCTCGTGGGGTGCGACCGAGGTGAAGGTGCCCGACCTCGTGGATGCAATCGTGGATATCACTGAGACCGGCAACTCCATCCGCGCGAACAAACTGCGTATCATCGATACGCTGCTGGAGACCAACACCAAGTTCATTGCCAACAAAGCCAGTTGGAAAAACCCGGTGAAGCGCCGGAAAATTGAGACGATTGCCCTGCTCTTGCGCGGGGCGTTGGAGGCGGAGAGCAAGGTGGGCCTCAAGATGAATCTACCGAAATCCGCGCTCACTAAAATCGCCAAGGCACTGCCGGCGCTCCGCAATCCGACGATCTCGCAGCTCAGTCATCCCGACTGGATCGCCCTTGAGACCGTGATTGATGAACGCGTGGTGCGGGAAATCATCCCCCAGCTCAAGTCACTGGGTGCAGAGGGCATCGTCGAGTATCCGCTCAACAAGGTCGTTTATTGATCCCTTATCAGTCATGCGCACCGTCACGCTAGGTCTTTTGCAACATGCTTGTGGGACAAGCCCCGCCGCCAATCTTAAGAAAACCCTTTCGCTGGTAAGCCAAGCGGCGAAGCGTGGGGCCAAGATTATTTGCACGCAGGAACTCTTCCGTTCGCAGTATTTCTGCCAGGCCGAGAAGCACGATTACTTCAAGCTCGCCGAGCTCATCCCGGGGCCCAGCACCAAGGCGTTTCAGCAGCTCGCGAAAAAGCACAAGGTGGTGATCATCGCCTCGCTCTTTGAGAAGCGTGCCTCGGGGCTCTACCACAATACCGCCGTGATCATTGATGCCGACGGCAAGCTGCTGGGCATCTACCGGAAGATGCACATCCCGGACGATCCGCTTTACTACGAAAAATTCTACTTCACGCCCGGCGACACCGGCTTTCGTGCCTGGCAGACGAAATACGGCAAGATCGGGGTGCTCATCTGCTGGGACCAGTGGTATCCGGAAGGGGCTCGCCTCACCGCCTTGCAAGGCGCGGAGATTTTATTCTACCCGACTGCCATCGGTTGGCATCCGAGTGAAAAAAAGGAATACGGCACCAACCAGCATGGCGCTTGGGAAACCATCCAACGCGCGCATGCCGTGGCCAACGGCTGCTACGTGGCGGCGGTTAATCGTATCGGCCGCGAGACGCCTGAAGGCGGTGACGGCATTGAATTCTGGGGTCAAAGTTTTGTGGCGGGCACGAGCGGCCAGATCTTGGCCAAGGCGAGTGTGGATCGGGAGGAAATTTTGCTCGTGCCACTGGACATGGATAAGGTGGACGTCACCCGCACGCATTGGCCTTTCCTGCGCGACCGCCGGATCGACGCTTACGGCGATCTGACGAAGCGTTTTCGCGATTGAATATGGCTGCCGCCAAGAAGCCCGCCGCCCTCGGTTTTCGCATGCCGGCCGAGTGGGAGCTGCAGGTCGCCATCTGGCTGTCCTGGCCGCATAACCGCGCGACTTGGCCCGGCCAGTTCCGCCCGATTCCCGGGGTCTATGCTGAAATCGTCCGGCAAATCAGCCGCTTTCAGGAAGTGCGCATCAACTGCGCGGCGCGGCTGCAACTGCGGGCGAAGCGCCTGTGCGCGCAAGCCGGGGCCGACCTGTCGCGGGTGACGTTTTATGATCATCCCACCAATGACGCATGGTGTCGCGATCACGGGCCTATCTTTGTCAAAAACCGGCGCACCGGCGAGGTCGCCATCACCGACTGGGCATACAATGCGTGGGGTGACAAGTATCCGCCCTATGACCTCGACAATGAAATTCCGCCCAGCATCGCAAAAAAACTGAAGCTGCGGCGCTTCGTTAACGACATGGTGTTGGAGGGTGGCTCGATTGAGGTGAACGGGCAAGGGCTCTTGCTGACCAGCGAGCAGTGCCTCCTAAACAAGAACCGCAACCCGCACCTGAGCCGCGCGCAGATTGAGCGCAACCTCAAGGATTACCTCGGCGTAAAGATCATCCTTTGGGTCGGCGATGGTATCATCGGCGATGACACCGATGGTCACATTGATGACATCACGCGCTTCTACAAACCGGACGGTTTTATCACCTGCGTGGAGCCGAACCGTCGCGATCCGAACCATAAGATTCTGGCGGAAAATCTTGAGCGGCTCCGTGGTTTTCGGACTCCGGCCGGGCGAAAGCTCGACATCGTCGAATTGCCGATGCCGAAACCTTTCGCGTTCAAAGGCCAGCAAGTGCCGGCCAGTTACGCGAATTTTCTCATCATCAATGGCGCGGTGCTGGTGCCGCAGTTTCGCCAGCCGCAGCGCGATGCGGTGGCCCGAAAAATCATTGGCGCTTGTTTTCCGGGACGTGAAGTGATCGGGATCGACTGCTACCAGCTGATCTGGGGCTTGGGCACCTTGCATTGCATTTCCCAACAGCAACCGGCAGTCGGCAAAGTGAAGTGAGCGTCTTATGCACCTGTATCGCCGGTTACTCTTAGTGGTGTCGCTCGGGTCGCTTGCATTGATTTTCGCCGGTTGCGAGACGGTGGGCGAACGGATGCGGGATAAATTCGGGCCGGCACCCTCCCGCGTGCAACTCTACGAGGCCGACCAGAGCCGCACTTACGAGGCGGCCACGGCCGTGGTCGGCCAGCTTGGTTTTCGGGTCCTGCGCGGCGGTGCGGCCCAGGGGCGGATAGATGCCGTCAGTGCGCTGCGCACCGATGATGCCTTTCGGGGTTCGCGCCAGTTGGACATGAAAATACGCCTGAACCCGACCTTGGACGGAGGCACTGAGGTCCGGGTGACACTTACAGAACTCATTCAGGATGATTATAATAAATCTTCAGGTATGGGTATGGCCGTGCCGCTGCGGGACATGCCGGTTTATGCGGTCTTCTTTCGCCGACTCGGGCAGGCGTTGGGCGAGGAGGAAAAGAATTAAATTTCCGCTTGCTCGGAAGGCTGGCCGGCAGCGATGCTGACCGTTCGCGGCATTGCTATCGGTTCAGCCGGCGTCGCCGCGACGCTCCCACCGGCTTTTCTGTCAGTATAACCATCAACCAAACGGTCCTGTTAACGCAGGGTCATCCCGGCGGATCGGAGTCTCTGGAGCGGGGCTGCTGGTCGCCGGTTTCCGCATATGAGTTCAGTAATGCAAGAACTGCTCGCCCAGTCGTCCTTCGATAAATTGAAGGCCGGCGCCATCGTCCCGGGCATCATCACCGAAATCCGCCAGAACGAAGTCGTCGTCGATATCGGTGGCAAATCCGAGGCCCTCGTTTCGGCTTCCGAATTCATCGACATCGGCGAACTGCAAATCGGTTCCACGATCGAGGTGCTCCTCGAGAAGCTCGAGGACAAGAACGGCTCGCCCGTCGTGTCCTTTGACAAGGCCGAGCAAAAGAAAAACTGGGACAACATCCTGACCAAGTTCCCCGAGGGCTCCGTGGCCGTCGGCCGTGTGAAAGCCAAGGTCAAGGGTGGTCTCATCATCTCCATCGGCGTCGATGCGTTCATGCCGGCTTCGCACATCGATGTGCAGCCGCCCAAGAACCTCGATCAATACGTGGGCCAGACCTATGATTTCAAGGTCCTCAAGATCAACGTTGAGCGCCAGAATGTGGTGCTCTCCCGCCGCGAGCTCATCGAGGAACAACGCTCCAAAAAGCGCCGCGATCTGCTCGACTCCATTCAGCCCGGGCAGGTGCGCAAGGGCATCGTGAAGAACATCACCGATTTCGGTGCCTTCATCGACCTTGATGGCATGGACGGCCTGCTGCACATCACCGACATGAGCTGGGGCCGCATCTCGCATCCCTCCGAAATGGTCAAGCAGGGTGAAGAGATTCAGGTCATGATCATCGAGGTCAACCGCGACAAGGAACGCGTCTCACTCGGCCTCAAGCAGAACACCAAGAACCCTTGGGACGAAATCGACCGCAAGTTCCCGGTCGGAGCCAAGGTTCACGGCAAGGTCGTCAATCTCGTGCCTTACGGTGCCTTCATCGAGATCGAGCCTGGCGTCGAAGGTCTCGTGCACATCACCGAGATGTCTTGGACCAAGCGCATCAACAAGCCCTCCGAGCTGCTCAAGGTCGGTCAGGAGCTCGATGCGGTGGTCCTCGGCATCCAGAAGGATGAGCAGAAGATCTCGCTCGGCCTCCGCCAGCTCGAACCGAATCCGTGGGACATGGTCCGCCACAACTACCCGATCGGTGCCCGCGTGCGCGGCAAGGTGCGCAACATGACCACCTACGGCGCCTTCATCGAACTCGAAGAGGGTATCGACGGCATGGTGCACGTCTCCGACATGAGCTGGACCCGCAAGGTCAATCATCCTTCCGAAGTCCTCAAAAAGGGCGATGAAGTGGACGCCATCGTCCTCGACGTGGATCCCAGCCAGCAGCGTATCAGCCTCGGCATGAAGCAGCTGGCGACCGATCCGTGGTCCGACATCGACAGCCACTTCCGCATCGGCGACGTTGTCACCGGCACCGTCACCAAGATCACCTCCTTTGGCGCCTTTGTGGAACTCAAGGACGGGATCGACGGCCTCGTGCACATCTCGCAGATCAGCGAAGAGCGCGTCGAGAAGATCAAGGATGTGCTCAAGCCCGCCCAGCAGGTCACCGCGCGCGTCATCAAGATCGATCGCGACGAACGCCGCTTGGGGCTCTCCATCAAGGCGGCGAACTACTCCGAACAGGAGTTGGCAGCTGAAACCTCAGCCTACGAGGCGATGGGTCGCACGGCCGGCACCGACATGATGAACCTTGGCGACATCCTTGATGCCGCTTCGGACAAGAAGGACTAAGACCTTCGCCGCACGCGAATATCTACAAGTCGCCCGGAGTAATCCGGGCGGCTTTTTTGTGGGCGTTTGTTACCTGCTGGCTGTGCAACTTGTCCTCAAGTCGCTGCGTATGGTGGCTAGGCCGGGTGGTGCATGGCACTTAAAGACAAAGGGCGCCCTAAGACTTGTGCACACTCTTGCCTGCGCTCGGTCCAATTTAGAACGGGCACTAGGTAATGAGCCTCGTGGAAAAGAAAAAGCCGGCAGGTTAGGCCGGCTTTCGACTATCTAGGAAACTGCCGATTCAGTTGTGTCCGACCTTGTCCACTTTCTGGGTTTTACTCTCCACGAATTCGCGGATGACGGCCATACGCTGGCGCTGCCGGTCTTCCTCCTCGATTTCATCGGTCGAGCGGATGGCCTCATGTTTGGTGATGGCCTTGCGCATCTTAGTGATCGCGAGATATTCGAGCTGGCGGATCCGTTCGCGGGTGACCTTGAATTTCTTGCCGACTTCCTCGAGGGTGAGTTCCTCGCGGCCATCAAGGCCGAAGCGCAGGCGGATGATCTCGGCTTCACGGTCATCCAACGCGTCCACCATGGTGTGAAGATCGGTGTTGCGATTGCGTTCCCGCAGACTCTCAAAGGGGCTGACGGCCTTTTCATCGCCGACGATCTCTCCGAAAGTGGAGGAATCGCTTTCCTCACCGACCGGCGCGTCGAGCGAGGCTGGGCGCACGCTGACGGATTTGAGGTGGGCGACCTTACTCGTGGGAATCTGCAGCTCACGCGCCAACTCTTCGTCGGTGGGTTCGCGACCGTATTCCTCGGTGAGCTTCATGGCCGTGCGGCGCATCTTGGAAATCTTGTCCACCAGATGGACCGGCAGACGGATGGTCTTGGATTGGTTGGCGAGGGCGCGCTTGATGGATTGTTTGATCCACCACGCAGCATAGGTAGAGAGCTTGCCGCCCTTCCGGGGATCGAAGCGCTCGACGGCCTTGATCAGCCCGATGTTGCCCTCGCTGATGAGGTCGAGCAGGGGAAGGCCGAAATCCTTATAATCCATCGCGATCTTCACCACGAGCCGCAGGTTGGCGGAGATCATGTGGTCACGGGCGGCCTTGTTGCCGCGGCGGATGCGTTTCGCCAGCTGAATCTCCTCCTCAACGGTGAGGAGGGGGGTCTTACCGATCTCTTGGAGGTAAAGCTGGAGATTGCTGCGCTCACCGTGCGGGATGGGGGCTTCGGCGGCGGGCTCGGGCTTCTCGAGGAAAGACGGGGGCGAGTCCTGTTGGCTGATGATGGCGCGGGCCACCGTCGGTGCCACGGAATCGGAGTCGAGGGAGTTGCGGCTGGGTTTCAATTTGAGGGACATTTTGAAAATCCTTTGTGAGTTAGTATCTGAGATGGGAGTTATGTTCCGTCGGGAATATTCCTGAATACGTAGCCTAAACTATTCCAACCCTTGTTACGGCTGATTGCCTATGGCGGATGCATTAAGTCACTAGTCTGGTGGGCCATGGTGGCGCAGTGGGGGTGAATACGCTGCGCCTATTGGCGCAAATCAAGAGGAAGCTTCACACCGCTACCGCCAAGGCTGTTGATTTGGCCGGTCGCCCCGCACGGGCCGCATATCAGGCCGCCGCTCACTCAGGAAACTGCTCAGCCATGGCGACGGCTTTGAAGAGCGCGGAGGCCTTGTTGATGGTTTCCTGATATTCGTCGGCAGGCACGGAGTCCGCCACCCAGCCGCCACCGGCTTGAATGTAAACCCGGCCGTTTTTCAAGAGCGCGGTGCGTAGCATGATGCAGGTATCCATGTTGCCGTCGTAGCCGAAATAGCCGAGGGCGCCCGCGTAGAACCCGCGCTGAACTTGCTCGATCTGCGTGATGATTTGCATAGCCCGAACCTTGGGGGCCCCGCTCACGGTGCCGGCAGGGAAGGTGGCGCGCATGAGGTCGAAGGCGTCCTTGCCGGGCGCGATGCGACCTTCGACCTGTGAGACGATGTGCATGACGTGGGAATAGCGCTCCACCGACATGAAGTCAGGGACCGTGACGCTGCCGAAATCGCAGACGCGTCCAATGTCGTTGCGGGCGAGGTCTACGAGCATGAGGTGTTCGGCTTGCTCCTTTTCATCGGCTAGCAACTCCTGCTCCAAGGCGGCATCCTCGGCAGCCGTGGCCCCGCGACGGCGGGTGCCGGCAATCGGACGAATCTCGACCAGGCCATCGGTGAGGCGCACGTGGACCTCGGGCGAGGCGCCGACGATGGCAAAATCGCCGGTCTCGAGAATGAACATGTAAGGGGACGGATTGACCGTGCGCAGGGCGCGATAAAGATCGAGCGGGGTCTTGGTGAAAGGCTGCGAGAAGCGCTGGGCGCCGACGACCTGGATGATGTCGCCGGCTCGGATGAATTCCTTGGAATCTGCCACGGCTTGCTCGAAACGCTCGCGGGTAAAATTGCCCGGTGGCACCGTGATTTTGCCAGGCTCAACCAGTGGTGTAGGGGCAATTTCACGCGGCTGTTGCAGCAAGGCGAAAAGTGCCTGCAACTCAGCGACCGCCGCATCATAAGCAGCTCCGGCATCGGCGGCGATGTGGGCGTTGACGCAGAGACGGAGGGTCTGTTTTGCCCGGTCGAAGATCAGCAGTGAGTCTGACAGCATGAAGTAGAGCAGGGGGGTGCCCAGCTCATCCTGCGGTGCCACCGACACAGTCGGCTCGACGCGCATGACGTATTCGTAGCCGACGAAACCCACGGCGCCACCGGTGAAACGGGGCAGGCCGGGCAGATTGACCGGGCGGTAGCGGCCCATCTCCTCGGCGAGGAGGGTGAGCGGATCGTGCGGGGTGGGGATTTTTTCCACCGGGAGGCCGGTGACACGAATTTCGGTGGTCTCCGGACCGCAGATCAGAACCTTGCGGGGGCGGCAGCCAATGAAGCTGTAGCGCGAGAGGGTTTCGCCGCCTTCGACGGATTCGAGCAGGTAGGAGGGGCCGGCCTCCTTAAGCTTCGCGTAGGCGGAGACGGGGGTCTCAAAGTCGGCCATGAGGTCGGTGTAAACCGGGACCACATTGCCTTGTTGGCTGAGCCCGATGAAGGCCTCGCGGGTGGGAAAAATATTCATCACGGAAAACTATTCGACGGTGACGGACTTCGCCAGATTGCGGGGTTTATCCACATCGCAGCCGCGCGCCACGGCGATATAATAACTGAGCAACTGCACAGGAATGGCGGCAACGATCGGCAGCACGGCCTCATGACACTCAGGGATTGTGATGATCTCGTCAGCGACACCGGCCGGCAGTTCGGCGCCCTCGGTGACGATGGCGATGATCGGACCTTTACGCGCCTTGATCTCCTGTATGGAGGAGAGGATTTTGTTGAACATTTCGCCCTTGGTCACAAAGAAAACGCTCGGACATTTTTCGCTGATGAGGGCGATGGGGCCGTGTTTCATTTCGGCTGCCGGATAGCCTTCCGCGTGGATGTAGGAGATTTCCTTCAGTTTGAGTGCGCCTTCCAAGGCGATGGGAAAGAGGGCGAGCCGCCCCAAGAACAGCATGTCATCATAGCCGGCGTAACGGTTCGCGATGCTGCGGATGTGCACTGCCTGCTCCAGAACGCGCCGGGCGAGTGCGGGGGCGCCCTTGAGGGCCTCCACATACTGCACCCCGTCGCTGAAGCTCATATCGCGCATCCGGGCAATGTAGAGGGCGACCATCGCACCGATGAGCAGTTGGGAGGTGAACGCCTTGGTGGAGGCTACGCCGACCTCGGGTCCCGCGTGCTGGTAAATGCCGCCGTCAGCTTCGCGGGCGATGGTGGAGCCGACGACATTGTTGATCGCGAGCACCTTGTAGCCTTTGCGCTGGGCCTCGCGGAGGGCGGCGAGGGTATCGATGGTTTCGCCCGATTGGCTCATCACAAAAAACAGCGTGTTCGGGAACAGCGGGGAATTGCGGTAGCGGAATTCGGAGGCGTAATCGACCTCCACCGGCACCCGGGCGAAGCGCTCGATGAGATGTTCCGTCACGAGGCAGGCGTGCCAAGCGGTGCCGCAAGCGCAGAACATGAAGCGCTCGATCTGGCGAAATTCCGCCGCCGTGATGTTCAGACCGCCGAACTGGGCGGTGCTGCCGTCGGCCGAAAAACGACCGCGCATGGCGTTTTCGAGCGCGACCGGTTGCTCAAAAATCTCCTTCTCCATGAAGTGGGCGTAGACGCCCTTCTCCGCATCGCTGATGGACCAAGTGACTTGGTCGATCACCGGGGCGACATCGGCATCATCCAGCGTGCTGATGGAGAAGGTTCCGGCGGTGAGGTGGGCGACCTCGCCATCCTTGAGATAGACGACATTCTGCGTGCGACTGACGATGGCGGACACATCGCTGGCGACGAGGTTTTCGCCCTCACCGATGCCGAGGATGAGCGGGGATCCTTTGCGCGCGGCGACCAACTCGGCAGGACGATCCAGCGCCATTAAGACAAGGCCGTAGGTGCCTTCGACGTGGCGGAGGGTTTTGCGCACGCTTGCTAACAGGCGGCTTTCGCCGGGGACCTCGGCTTCCTTGGCATAGTGGTAGGCGATGAGGTTGCCGAGCACCTCAGTGTCGGTCTCGGACTTGAAAGTGTAGCCCTTGGTCAACAGAAACTTCTTCATCGAGACGTAGTTCTCGATGACGCCGTTGTGGATGAGGGCGATCTGACCGTCGCTACTGATGTGAGGGTGGGCATTAGCATCCGTAACACCGCCATGTGTGGCCCAACGGGTATGGCCGATGCCTGAGCTGCCAGTCAGTTTGTGGCGCGCTGCCTCCTTTTCCAAATTGGCCACCCGGCCGGTTTTCTTAGCCACGGCAAAGTGCCCGTCCTGCCAAACCGCGACCCCGGCAGAATCATAACCGCGGTATTCGAGGCGTTTCAGGCCCTCGATAATCAGGGCTGCTGCCCGCTGTTTTCCTACGTAGCCGACGATGCCACACATAGTAGAAGAAATTGACTGGTGAAATTAGCGATAGCCGCAAATGTGGCGCAAGGCTTTAGGGCGACTATTATGACCACACAAAAGCGAGCATTGGCAGTGATCATGGGCGGCGGCCGGGGGACCCGGCTGCAGCCGCTGACGACGGAGCGTTGCAAACCGGCGGTGCCACTGGCGGGCAAATACCGGCTGGCCGACATCCCGATCAGCAACTGCATCAATTCCGACATCAATCGCATTTTCATCCTCACGCAGTTCCAGACGGCCTCGCTGCACCGCCACGTGCAGAGCACCTATCACTTCGACCCCTTCGGCGGAGGTTTTGTGGATATTCTTTCGGCGGAACAGACTGAGAAAGGCTCCGATTGGTATCAGGGCACAGCGGACGCGGTGCGGCGTAATCTGATTCACTTTCGCGCCTTCCCACATGACCTCGTGTTGATTCTGTCCGGCGATCAGCTCTACCGGATGGACTACCGTAAGATCATCGAGCAGCATCTGGCGACAGGAGCTGATGTGACCATTGCCGCTATTCCGTTTCCGGTTTCGAAGGTGGTGGGGCTCGGACTCATGCAGGTGAACGACGATCTATCGATTGCTCGTTTCGTCGAGAAGCCCAAGGATCCTGCCGTGATTGAAAGCCTTACCCTCAGCCCGGCGTTGGAGGCGCGTTTGTCGACAAAAGGCGTGGAGAAACAATGTCTGGCCTCCATGGGCATCTATATTTTCAACCGGCCGGCGCTGGCCCATGCGTTGGACAATACCATGGCTGATTTTGGTAAGGAAATCATCCCGGGCCTGCTGGGGCGGAAGAAGCTCTCCGCCTATATTTTCGAGGGTTACTGGGAAGACATCGGCACCGTCCGGGCCTTTTTCGAAGCCAATCTCGCACTGGCGCAACCGCTGCCGCCCTTTAATTTCTTTGATCCGTCCGCCCCGATTTATACTCAGGACCGCTACCTCCCGGCGTCGAAGCTCAATAAGTGCACGATTGATCACGCGGTCATCGGAGATGGATCGATCATCGCCGATTCCGTCATCAAGCGGTGCGTGTTCGGGATCCGTTCATTCATCGAGGAAGGGTGCGTGTTGGAGGATGTGATCGTGATGGGCTCGGATTACTACGAAACCGAGGAGCAGTTGGCCGCCAACCTAGCCGAAGGTCGGCCGCATTTGGGTGTCGGCAAGGCTTGCCGCATTACGGGAGCTATCATCGACAAGAATGCGCGTATCGGCGCCGGTTGCGTGCTCTCACCCTTAGGCAAGGAAGACGGTCTTTATGCTGCCGGGACAGTCGTCATCCGTGACGGCGTGCTGGTCGTGCCAAAGGGTGCTGTGCTCGCACCCGGCACGGTGGTGTGAGCTGGGCTGTTCAGCTCCGAGTAGCCGTTGGCAACGGGGTGGCATGGCGGCGGATCAGCCATAGACCGATTAATGCCATGAAGATTGAATAGAAGGTGCCGCGGCTTAGTCCGAGGATAAGGGCGGCGTCAGGCTCGCGAAATAATTCGCCCCCGGCCCGGAGTATCGCGTAGCACAAAAAAAATTCACCGGTGAGTCGGCCGGGTTGGAGTTGCACCACACGACTGCGCCAGAATCGCCACTGGATATAGGCTAACAGGAGCGCGCCTTCGAGCGCGGCTTGATAAAGCTGCGAGGGATGGCGCGGGTCAGGCCCGCCGCCAGTATTCGAGAAGATCACAGCCCAGGCCACCATCGTGGGTTTGCCCCAGAGTTCGCCATTGATGAAATTGGCGATCCGCCCGAGTAACAAGCCGATGGCGGCGGTGGAGGCAACCAGATCACTGAGGTGGAAAAAAGAAAGGTGGTGGCTCCGGGCAAACCACCAGAGCGCCACGCCCACGCCGATAAATCCGCCGTGACTGGCCATACCACCTTCCCAGACGCGGAGGAGTATCCAGGGGTTAGATTGCACTGCGGCCCATTCATAAAAAAGGAAGTAGCCCATGCGTCCGCCGACCAATACGCCGAGCACCAACGCAATCATCAGATCTGCGATTTGGGCCCGCCCAAGCAGCGAGCGGCCGACCTTGACATAACTATGTAGCAGCCAGACTGCGGCGAGAAAACCGAGGAGGTAGGCGAGCCCGTAGTAGCGGAGGCCGAACCGCTCGGTGAATTGAACCAGAAACGGACTCCAATCGTGAATCCAATGTGCCAGATACATGTGGTTAGGCGGCGGGTGGCTTGGGCGGGAAAGGGGTGACGGTCGCCACGGCCCGAGCTGCCCGGCTCCGATCCTTCAATTTGGTGCGCGCTAGTTCCCGCATGTCGATGGCCGGATCATCTTTCTCAAATATTTCGCGGCCGAGCAGGTGTTCGATGACGTCTTCCATCGTGACGACGCCAGCGGTGGAGCCGAACTCATCGACAACGACCAGTAGCTTTTGATGCTTTTTGAGAAAGGTCTGCAGTGCATTGCCCACGGTGACGGTTTCAGGGATAAAATAAATCTCTTGGATGAGAGTTTCCACGAGGCCGCCGTGATGGCCGTTGGCCTTGGCATTGAGCAGGTCGCGTCGTCGCACCAAGCCGACGATCTCATCGATACCGCGGCCATAGACGGGCATCCGGCCAAAGGGCAGGGTGGGGAATTCCTTGAAGACCTCACTGATGGTTGCGCTGCGCCGAAGACCGGTGACCACGGTGCGGGGTGTCATGATTTCGCTGACCCGCACATCATCCAACGAGAGTGCATTGGTGATGATGCTGGACTCGCTCTTGCTGATGGTTCCCTGCTGGGTGCCGCGTTCGGCGAGCAGGATGATTTCCTCGTCGGAGTCGTGATCCGCGACCCGGGCGGGAATGATCCAGCGGACGAGCAGATTGCACAGATACGTGATGGGGGCGAGGACGCGACGAATCCACATCAGGGGAAACACCACATGAGGCTGAAGCTCGCGGCGATAGGTGACGCCAATGTTCTTGGGCAACACCTCGGAAAAAACCAAAATGGCCAAGGTAAGGCCGGCGGACAAGATGCCGAGCACGGCATTGCCGTAGAGCTTGGTGGCGAGGCTGCCGACAGTGACCGAGCCCAAGGTATTGGCAACCGTGTTGAGGGTGAGAATGGCCGAGATGGTTTTGTCGAGGCTGAGTTTGAGGGTTTCCAGCAACAGGCCCCGGCGTGGCCGACTACGCTTGAGGGCTTCGACGTCGGCCACGGTCGTGCTGAGAATCATCGCCTCCAGCAATGAGCAGATAAACGATACACCCAAGGTAAAGCCGATGGCCGCGAGTAACCAATGCATACGGTCAGTTTATGCAGCCCCGGCGATTTACGAATACAAACTGCAACAACCGCCGCCGGGACAAAAGAGCCTTGCGGCCACGCTCCGGTCACGGACTAATCCCCGCATGAGCGAATTAAAGCGCACTCCGCTGCGTGATTTTCATGCCGCACACGGCGGTCGGTTGGTGGATTTCGCAGGTTGGGAAATGCCCGTGCAATACCGTAGTATTTTGGAAGAACACAAGGCCGTCCGGCTTGCGGCCGGACTGTTTGATGTCAGCCACATGGGCGAGGTGGACGTTCGCGGGCCGGAGGCGTTGGCGTTCCTGAACCACCTCGTCACCAATGATGTCAGCAAGCTTTTTCCAGGGCGGGTGCTCTATTCCCCGATGTGCTATCCGTCAGGTGGGGTGGTGGACGACCTGCTGGTATATATGCGGGCGCCGGACGATTATTTTTTGTGCATCAATGCCGGCAATATCGCGAAGGATCTGGCGTGGTTGCGTGACCAGGCCGCCAATTTCAATGTGACCATCAACGACCGTTCGGCGGATTACGCCCTGCTGGCGGTGCAGGGCCCCAAGGCCGCCGCGATCGTGCAATCCTTGGCCGGTGCAAAACTTGAGCTGGTGAAATACTATCATTTTGTGGAGGGCACGGTGGCAGGCGTGCAGTGCCTCATCAGCCGCACCGGCTACACCGGGGAAGACGGGTTCGAACTTTATCACGCCGCCGCCGAGGCGCCGGCACTGGCGGCCGCACTCCTGTCAGCCGGGCAGTCGCAAGGGTTGCAATTGGCAGGACTCGGCGCACGGGACAGCCTTCGGCTGGAAGCGGGCTATCCGCTCTATGGCCATGAAATCACGGCCGAGGTTTCACCTCTAGCTGCGGGGCTGGGTTGGACGGTTAAACTCGACAAAGGGGTGGATTTTATTGGCCGCGCGGCGTTAGTCGCGGAAAAATCGCAAGGTGCGCCACACCGCGTGGTCTTCTTCAAGACTGGCGACCGCCGGATTGTGCGGGCGGAGACAGCAGTCCACAATCAGGACGGCGCCACGGTCGGTCAGGTCGTATCCGGGACGCTGTCACCGATACTGAATGAGGCGATCGGCTCTGCCTTAGTGCAGGCAGCCTCGGCTAGCCGACCGTTGCAGGTCGATATTCGTGGCACCAAGATCAATTTGCATCTCGTCAAACCGCCGTTTGTGGAACTAAGAAAATCGTCATGAGCAATGTCCCCGCCGATCTACGTTACGCAAAGTCTCACGAATGGCTGAAGCTGGCCGCTGATGGCACGGCGACGGTTGGGATCAGCGACTACGCTCAAAACTCTCTTGGTGACATCACCTTTGTGCAATTGCCAAGGGTAGGAGCGGTGCTCACGGCTGGGAGCACCTTTGGAGTCGTCGAATCGGTAAAGGCCGCTTCCGACTTATATACGCCGGTATCCGGCAGTGTCGTCGAAGTTAATGGAGTGCTCGATAGCGCGCCTGAGATGGTGAACGCGGATCCTTACGGAGCTGGCTGGATGCTTAAAATTAAATTAAGTGATGCGAGTGAGGCAGCTGGTTTAAATGATGCGTCGGCTTACTCCGGGCTGATCGCCTGAGCAGTGCAAGGTCATCGCCGGATGACGGATAGATCACTTTTTTAAATTTATCGCCCAGCGGGTTGCGCTTTGCCTGACTTCCCCTCAGTCCTGTCCAACCCTTTCGCGATGAACCGATTTTACTTTCTCATGGCTGCAGGTGCGGCTGCAATGCTCGCCACTACCGGCTGCTCGAAAAAGTCGGAGACCAGCGCTACGTCTGGCGGTCCCGCGCGAATCCAAAAGCAAGTGGTAGAAGTTACCGCCATCGAGCGGCGTGATCTTCGTGAAACCCTGACGGTAGTGGGTTCGCTTGAAGCCAATGAAAGCGTGGAGATTCGACCGGAAGTGGCCGGTTTGGTGAGGGCGATTTATTTTATGGAAGGCCAGCAGGTCAAAGCCGGTGAGGTGCTGGTCAAAATTGACGACGCCGAGTTGTTGGCGCAAATGGCTCAGATCGAAGCACGCTTCAAGTTGACGGAATTGAATGTCGCCCGCAGTGAAAATCTCAGTGAGTCTCGCACCATCCCGCAATCAGAGTATGACCGGGCGCGGTCGGAATTTGCGGCCGTGCAGGCGGAGCGGACCCTGGTGCGCCTGCGCCTAGAGAAAACAGAGATCAAGGCACCTTTCGATGGGATTTTGGGTGCCCGGACAATTTCCGCCGGTGACGTGGTCACGACTAACACGATTATCACCAAAGTCGATGATCTCAGCCGCCTGAAGATTTCCTTTCAAGTGCCCGAACGATTTCTCGCCAAGGTTCATCCCGGAACGCAGGTGCAGGCGTCCACACGTTTGGCGGGACGGTCGGACCAGCAAGTCAGGACCACCGGCGAGGTTTATTTTGTGTCGGCCAGCATTGACCGCGCAACCCGGTCTTCCGAAATAAAGGCCAGTCTGCAGAACTCAGGGCCGGAGCTCAGGCCGGGCATGTTCGCCAACGTGGAGATACTGCGCGATACCCGCGAGCAAGTGCTGACCGTGCCGGAAGGTGCGATTCTGTCCGACTCGCGCGGGGTGCAGATTATTATAGTCGGAGAGAAAGATGGGCAGGCGATTGCCGAATACGTGCCGGTGGAAACCGGTCTTCGCACCCGTGGTTTGGTCGAGATCCGGCCAAAGAACCGTGAAATCGCTCCCGGCACCTCGGTCGTGGCTTCCGGGGTAGGGGCTTTGATTCTCTTCCCGGGCTCACCTTTGGAACCGCGACCGTTACGGGCGGTGTTCGTGCCATCTCCTTGAGGGCCTGCCATGTTGCTTTCCGACGTCTCCATCAAGCGCCCGGTCGTCTGCATCGTGCTGACGCTGCTCATCCTGATTGTGGGTGGTCTGTCCTTCAAGAATCTGGCGGTCCGGGAGTATCCCAACATTGAAACCCCCGTGGTGTCGGTGAGCGCGGATTACCCCGGCGCTGCCGCGGAGGTGGTGGAAACTCAGATTACCGATCCACTCGAGGAACAACTCTCTACGATTGATGGCGTGAAGCTGATGCGGTCGGATTCAGGCGCCGGACGGTCGCGCATCACGCTGGAGTTCGACTTGCGCCGGAATATTGACGAAGCGGCCAATGATGTGCGCGACAAGGTTGGCCGGGTGGTAAACAATTTGCCACAGGAGGTGCAGGCCCCCCAAGTTGAAAAAGCAGATTCCGATTCTGATCCGGTCATCATCATTTCTATGAATTCGGAGCGTTACACACGCCTCGAGTTGGCGGAAATGGCTCGGCGGGTGGTCATCCAGCGCATCCAGACGGTCCCGGGAGTAGCCAGCGTCGGCATGCGCGGACCGGAATATGCCATGCGCCTGTGGATCGATCCCGATCGGCTCGCTTCCTACGGGCTGACCGTCGCGGATGTGGAGCGGGCTCTCCGGCAGCAAAATATTGATGTGCCAAGCGGCCGGATCGAGTCGCTGACCCGGGAGTTTGGGATGCGGCTGGAAGGCCGAATGAACCAGGCGACTGATTATGAAAATCTGATTCTGGCGACTCGCGGGGATAGTCAGGTGAAGTTCTCAGACATCGGCCGGGTCGAACTCGGCGCCAATGAATACCGGACCCAAGCCTATTTTAGTGGCCGCACCACAATCGGAATATTCGCCCAAAAACAGACGCAATCGAATTTGCTCGAGGTAGCCGCCGAGATCAAAGCCACCTTGCCGGAGATCCGGCGGAGTCTGCCGGCAGACGTGAATCTGGAGGTCGCTTATGATACGAGCACGTTTGTCCAGCGCTCCGTTACAGAGGTTTATCATACCCTGCTCATTGCCGGTGTTCTCGTCGTGCTTACCATCTTTGCCTTCCTGCGGGATTGGCGGGCCACGATTATTCCGCTGCTGGCAATCCCAGTGTCGGTAATCGGTGCGTTTGCGGTGATGTCATGGATGAATTTTAGCATCAACCTGCTTACCCTGCTGGCGCTGGTGCTGGCGGTGGGCCTAGTGGTGGACGACGCGATCGTCATGCTGGAAAACATTTACCGGCGAATCGAGGAGGGTGAAACGCCCATTCATGCGGCCATTTTTGGTGCACGGCAGATGGCCTTCGCCGTCATTTCAACCACGTTGACGCTGATCGCGGTTTTCCTGCCGGTGGCCTTCCAATCCGGCAGCACCGGCCGGTTATTCTACGAGTTCGGCATTACCTTGGCGATCGCCGTCGGTGTATCCAGCCTCATTGCGTTGTCGCTCACGCCGATGCTCTGCTCGCGGATATTGCGCACCACTCGTGGTGCTGATGGTCACTTGGACCACGGTTGGCTCTACCGGAAAACCGAGCCCGCTTTCGAGTGGGTGAATGCGCGCTACGCTGCGTTGTTGGGTGTGGCGATGCGCCGTAAATTTGCCGTGCTCGCAATCAGTGCGGGTTTTGCGGTGACCGGACCTTGGTTTTATTCACAACTACAGCGCGAACTGACGCCGAACGAGGATCGTGGTATTTTTCGAGTGATTCTGAACTTCCCCTTGGGCTCGACTCCGGAGTATGCAGCCAGTTATGCGGCTGATGCCGAGAAAGTCCTGCTTGAAACACCTGAGGTGGAGCGGATGTTTCGGGTCACTGGGATGGGCGGGTCCGGGTCGCGCGGCTTTATGTTTGTCACTCTCAAACCTTGGGAGGAGCGCGCGCGGAGCACTCAGGATGTGTTGGCCTCGCTTCGTCAGCCACTGCGGGACAACCCCGGCGGATTTCTGATCGCCGCGGCCGTGCGGCCGCTGGGCGGTCGACGCAGTGGTGCGGGTGGGGTGCAAATGATTTTACAGGGACCGGAGTTTTCAGAATTACAAAAACTTGGCGCAGAATTCGCGGTTGCCTTGCGGGATAATGCAGTCCTCGGACAACCGCGCGTTGAGCCGCAACCCAGCAATCCGCAATTGCGGGTTGCGATTGATCGCGTCCGCGCTGCCGACCTCGGCGTCTCCTTGATCGATGTGGCGACCACCCTCGAATCGTTGTTTGGCGGACGGCGGGTCACGAAGTTCCGCCGCGGCGCGGAAGAATACGATGTGATGGTTCAGGTGGATGAGGCTGACCGGGCTACGCCGTCCGATTTGGGTAAAATCTACGTGCGCTCCGCTTCGGGGGCATTGGTTCAGTTGAGTAATCTGGTTACCTACACCGAGGAAACCGTGCCCGAGGCCTATCCGCACGTAGATCGCCAGCGTGCGCTTACGCTGACGGCCCAGCTCGCCACCGGGCGCACCCAAGGTGATGGCGTCGCTGAACTGGAACGGTTGGCGCGGGAGATTTTGCCCGAAAATTACGGTTATCGCTGGGAAGGTGAAACGCGGGAATTTGTTGATAGTTCGGCGGACGCCATCGTTCTCTTCGGCCTCGCCTTGTTGTTTACTTTTTTGATCTTGGCAGCCCAGTTCGAGTCATGGATTCACCCGGTCACGATATTTACGGGTGTAGTTTTGGCCCTCACTGGAGGTGTGGCCATGCTTTACTGTTCACGTTTTTGGGGAGTGCCGCTCACGGACAATCTGTTCTCACGATTCGGACTAATTATGCTCATCGGATTGGTGGCAAAGAACGGCATTCTCATCGTGGAATTTGCCAACCAGCTTCGCGTCAACGGACGCGAGGCGGCGGCGGCGGCCTTTGAGGCGGCGACCATGCGTTTCCGCCCCATTCTGATGACCGCCATCTCCACCATTCTCGGGGCCCTGCCATTGATGTTGGCCAGCGGTCCCGGCGCCGAGAGCCGCAACCCCATGGGCTTGGTCATTGTGGGCGGATTGTCGATCGCCACGTTTATGACCCTGTTTGTCATTCCGATATTCTATGTGCTGATGGACCGCGTTAGTGTTAAAGTCACCGGTCACTCAAGCGCCCATGGGCTGGTCCGGGCGGATGAGATTGAACGTGAGACGCGCGAAATCGCTGGCGCCAAGTAAGCCCTATGATCCTGCCACCAGACAGGACGGGGTTTGTCGGTCCGGTCCGCATTGGCCAGTCCGTTAAATGAAAACGCCGCACGGCAAAGTGCGGCGTGCCAGCTAAAATTGACGCTAGGCTATTTCGAGTTTTTGGCGGCCTTTTGGCGGGCACCGTTGTTGAGGATGCGCTTGCGGAGACGCAGGCTCTTCGGTGTGACCTCGACCAGTTCGTCGGTCGCGATGTATTCGATGGCGCGTTCGAGCGAAAGCTTCGAAGCCGGGGTGAGACCGGTGGCTACGCCGGAGCCTTGCGAACGGAAGTTGGTGAGCTGCTTGGCGCGCACGGCATTGCAGGCGATATCCTCATTGCGGGGATTCTCGCCGATAATCATGCCTTCGTAAACCTGCTCGCCAGGGCTGACGAAGAGTTTGCCGCGTTCCTGCACCATCACGAGGGCGTAGCCGGTGGTCTCACCGGCCTCGGTCGCGATCAGGGTGCCAGTGATGCGCGTGAGCACTTCGCCGGCAAAGGGACCGTATTCCTTGAATAAGTGGCTGAGCACGCCGCGGCCGCTGGTGGCGTTGACCACGTCAATCTCCATGCCGATCAACCCGCGGGTAGTGATCGTGGCCTCGATCATGGTGGTGTGGGGCAGCTTCTCCATGTTGGTGAGGCGGCCCTTGCGGTTGGCGAGATTCTGCATGACAGAGCCAACACATTCATCGGGCACCTCGATCCAGACTGTCTCGAAGGGTTCCATGCGTTGACCGTCGACGACTTTTTCGATGACGGTGGGGCGGGAGACGAGGAGTTCGAAACCCTCGCGGCGCATCGTCTCAACGAGTACCGCAACTTGCATGGCACCGCGGGCCTTCACGTTAAAGATGCCGGCCTTGTCGGAGTCCTCAATGTAAATGGAAACATTGGTCTTGAGCTCGCGCATCAGACGTTCGCGCAGCTGGCGTGAAGTGACGAGCTTGCCTTCTTGGCCGACGAGCGGGCCGTCGTTGACGCAGAACTGCATCTCCAGAGTCGGTGGATCAATCTGGGTGAAGGGGAGACCATGGCCGGCTTCATCGGCGGTGAGGGTGTCGCCGATGTCGATGTCCTCAAAACCGGAAACGCCAACGATGTTGCCGGCGACCGCGCTCTCAGTCTCACGGGTGCCAAGGCCGGTAAACTCAAAGACCTTGGTGATCTTGGCGCGGACACGCTTGCCGTCGGCATGGCGGATGATGAACACAGTGTCGCCGATGTTGGCGGTGCCGCCGAGGATCTTCCCGACCGCAATGCGGCCGACGTAGTCGCTCCAATCAATGTTGGATACGAGCATGTGGAAGGGCTCGTTGGGTTTGGCGAAGGGTGGTGGGATGTGGTCGAGGATCGTCTGGAAGAGCGGCGTCATGTTCGTCTTCTCCTCACCGAGGTGATACATCATGTAGCCGTCGCGACCGGAGCCGTAAACGACTGGGGCATCAAACTGTTCTTCCGTGGCGTTGAGCTCCATCAGAAGCTCAAGCACCTTGTCATACATCTTGGCGGGCTCGGCGTTGTCGCGATCGATTTTATTGATGACGATTACGACCTTGAGGCCATGCGCGAGGGCCTTGCGGAGCACAAAGCGCGTCTGGGCCTGCGGTCCGTCATATGCGTCCACCACGAGTAATACGCCGTCCACCATGCGGAGGGCGCGTTCGACCTCGCCGCCAAAATCCGCGTGGCCGGGGGTGTCCACGATGTTGATAATCTTGTCCTGCCAGTGCACCGAGGTGTTCTTGGCCTTGATGGTGATGCCCTTCTCCTTCTCCAAGTCCATGGAGTCCATGGCTCGCTCCTCGACCTGCTGATTGGCGCGGTAAACCCCGCCTTCCTTAAGCAACTGGTCCACGAGGGTGGTTTTCCCGTGGTCAACGTGAGCGATAATGGCGATATTACGGATGTTCTGGTTCATGTGCGGACGACTGCTGGTACTTGGAAAAAGGCAGAAAGTGCAGGCCGCCAAGCACGAAGGCAAGGCCGAAGGCGGGGAACTGGCTTGCGCCGTGACAGCCGCGGAGTCTCGCTAACGGCATGCAACCGGAGATCGGTGAAATCGAGCAACCAACCGGGAGATTTGTCACCGCCGCCACCCTGACCGTAGCTCCGGATGTCCTTGCCCGGCCGCTCGCGGAACCGTGGCGCCGACTCGCGGCCATGGCCGTGGATGTCTGTGTGGTGGGGTTACTTTCATTGCTTAGCACGCCCTTATTGGGTTTGGGCACAGGCACACTGTTACTGGTACTGCTGGGTAACGATACCCGTTCTCCATTTGCGCTAAAGGCGGCACGCTGGGCATGTCGGGGTATCGGCTTGGCATTGATTGGTTTGTCCGCGCTGACGCTCGGGCACGTCTCCTCTGTCCAGTCACGCGAACTGAATCTCGACATGTTGACCGGTCGAGCGAAAAGCCCGGCCTTGGAGCTGACGATTTATGTGCGGCCCGAGGCCTCGACATCGGAACTCCGGGCAGCTAACCAGCAATTGCAAAAGCAGGTTGACGAACTCAAGGCCGAGTATGCGGCCAGAGAGAAAGCCGGAATGTCTTGGCTTTACCAGGCAAGGAGTTTCACCGGGGCCATGGGAGTGACGTTTGGTTGGTCCGGAATATATTTCACCTTGGTGGTGGGGCTCTGGCGCGGCCGGACTCTGGGCAAGTTTCTATTCCGCACCCAGACGGTGAATCTAAACGGCCGCGAACTTACCTTCTTCGATGCGTTCATCCGGCACGGTGGCTACGTGGCGGGTGTAGCCATGGGGCTACTGGGTTTCTTCCGGCTGCTCTGGGAGCCCAACCGGCAGGCAGTGGAGGACCGGATTGCCGGGACGGTCGTGATCAAGGGGTGAGCTGCGGCGGCTCAGGTCGGCAAGGCGAAAGCCTGTGCGCGGCGCCAACGGAGGCAGTCGTCGGGCAGGCATGGCGACTCTGTAAAACAGAGAACCCGGGACCTTGTGGTCCCGGGTTCAAAGTGGGGGTGGGCGTTCGCCACGCGCTCTTTCCCTGCGGCACATCATTTGGCACCCTCGCTTTCGCGGGTTGTGTGCTCCCCGACGCTACTCAACGCGGCATGCGCTGATATCGGTCTCATAGCGGGACCGTCCCGGCCATTGCTAGCTGGGATCTTTTGAGTGAGGCCTCTACGCCCGGTTCGGTCGCTTCCTGCCGGAAGTAACTCGCCGGACGGGGTGCAGACACGCCTGCAATCCGTCGATTTATGCGCGTCGGCACCGTGACCGCAGGGACGGCGCCGGCTGGTGGCCGGCCGTTGGCCCTGCGTTACGGGTCTGACCTCTTAACTCTCAGGTGGCGTTCGCTTTGCAGCAGGGTGATGTGGTTTTTCACACCGCCCCTATGAGGAGGTTGACGGG
>JBDNGL010000160.1:0-15746 GCA_041689285.1 Opitutaceae bacterium | reverse complement strand
GATGTCGATGTCGCGGTCCCGCAGCCACAGCACGGCGGTCGTGAGCTCCTTCCCAAAATCTTCGGAGACGAGCATGATTCGCACGTCGGGAGCGAAATTCTCTTCATCCGGTTCTTCCCAGTTCAGGAATGTGAGCATTCGGTCTTTGGCGGCCTCCGCAGGTTCGCCCATTCGCGTCAGAAACTCGCCGTGGATCTGCTCTACCCGCTCGAAGGTCATCGCGGACACCATGCTCGCGTAGCGGATGGCCTGAAGCTCCATGTGCCCGCCCGGCGGGGACTGATCGAGGTGATTCCCCAGATCAGCGGGTTGGTTCAGGGCTTCCGACAACGGATGCTCGACGATTCGGAATCACACGCGTTCGCAAGACATGCCTTGCGATTGCGCCATACCGACGCGACACAGCCCCCCGTTGAACCCGGCACCCTGCTCAATGCACGGCGTCCGGAGGATACGGCGCGGGACTTGTGTACGACCCTCAACCGGGTTCAGGAAAACCTGATCCGTGGAGAGATCTCGGATCATCACCGCGACCGACGCGGGAAGCTGCGCTCCGTGCGCGCCATTCGCGGCATCGACTCCAAGGTCATCCTGAACAAGGGAATCTGGGGTCTCGCCGAACGACTCGCACAGGGGCACACCCTCGCGGATCCGGAGACGGTCACGCTTCCGACCTGACGCGTGGTCATGAGGTTGTTTCAAAGGTTATACGGCCTTCGAGGAATTGAGCCGCAATCAATCCTCAATCTTTTCCCGCTCTCGGTGGGATGAAGCAAGGGACCCACGACCGCACCGCACCGACAGACGCGGCCGGCCCGCGATCGCCATCCACCACAGAAACAACTCAGGAGGACCCATGAGCCCAGCACAGATCACCCACCAGAATCTGAACCGCGACTGGCTACCACGCTGGTTGGCTGAGCGAGGTTTCCATTCCACCGGACCCGGCACGTTCTCGAATGGGCGAGCCCAGTTCCAGATGGTGGGCAATCAACTCACGGCGCTTCCCGGCGATGGAACCGTCGCCTGGCGGGAAGACATCGCCCGAGCCGACACCGCCCACCTCCAATTCCTGCTTCAGAATCTGGTGAATGCCCCCGGATTCCAGTCACAAATCCAGATCGACCGACAGGTGGCCCGACGCGAACACGCCGCAGCCGCTCTGCACCTCGTGACCACCACCATCACCGAGAGCCCGGACTCGCATGCAGGCGTGCATCTGCGTCGCTTCCTTTGGTCGATGTACAACGGTCCCCACGCGATGAGCCTCTGGCGCCTCCGCGACAACCTCGGCCCACGGCACCAAGGCGCCGTCACCCTGCTCTTCGCCGCCTGGACGCAAGGCACCCTCCCCGACGACACCCTGCGTCAGGCGCTGACCGACTGCGGTGAAATGGACCGATGGGACGCCTCCGCCTCACCCCTTCTCAAAAAGCGATCTTCGCCACCGCCGCCGACACCGTCACCCAACGCCTCGCGACCCTCCCCCCGTCCGGCCTCTACCCCGACATCACCCGAGCCAACGCCCTCCTGCGTCAGGTCGTGGATTGCTTGGGAACGAAGCGGTAGCACCCTCTTCAAGATGGCCCTCAAGGACCGCCAGGGCGATGCCTGGCACCGAAGCCACCCGTCAACGACACGCCCAATTGAAGCCGGCCGAGAAACTGGTCTGGAGCCCTCAGAGCGTGTGGCTGAGACCGGTATCGCCGCACCGCAACAACAGATTGTATTCGTCGTCCATGATGAAAATCGTGTGGTTCACTGTTCCGAAATTCTCCGGAAGCGCGGGGACCATACCGAGGAACCAGCGCCGGTCGTGGTCGTTGCGGTAGATTGCCGCCCCTCCGTCGGAACGGCACATCACGTGGCCCCTAGCCTTCGGCACATGGACTTGCAACGGCCGAACCTCTGGAAACCTCAGAAGCCATTGCCTTGTCGACATTATCGGAACGAGTCCATTGCCACTTTGGCCCTCTCATGCGCCCATATCTCCATCGAATGTTCAAATGAGCCGGAAGGTCGGAAATGTCGCCGCCGCGCAGGCAAGGCTGTTGCGGCTCGCGCGCGAATCCAAGTTGTCGCTCCAGGATCTGCCGGAACGTTACGGCATCGAGCGCCTGCTGTATCGGCTCTCGCTTTCGGAGCATCGGTCCCGCTTTGTCCTCAAAGGGGCGACGTTCCGGGAGATTTGCGCCGTCGCGGTTGCTGAAGATGGCATGGAATTCGAGGTGGAGTCGGTGGCTGCCGAGGAGACCCGGGCGGAACCGGAATGCGTCGGGGTGACACACGCACCGACACGACAGCCAGAATAGATTAAGCCTCAATGCATCAAGTCATTGACCTAGACCGAGATTGAAAGTATCCATTCGGATACTTCCGATTGCAGATAATGACGTAACATGGTGCGGTTGAATCGTCCGTTAGTATTTTTAATAAACATCTAATAAAGAACACTTTACGCACTCAAATTATCGCCATAAATAAATGTGGCATATTTTGTGCTTTGAAGATTTCATCCCTTTGGTCAGACACAAGCCGGTGAACAAAACTGAAATCAGGGGAGCTGTGCAGTCCGTTTGTGTCGTGCGCGCCGTAATTTTTCACAAACGCTGCGAGAGATTGTGAGGCTACCCACTGTTGTCTAAGTGGCGCCACGTTCGAATCAAGCACTGTGTAATGCAGATCATCCTCAACGGCATCATTTCCGGCTCCGCCATCGCCCTCCTGGCAGTGGCGTTCCAGATGGTTTATTTGCCGACGCGAGTCTTCTTCATCGGTCTTGCCGGGATTTACTCCATTGCTCCCTTTTTCGCGTTCGCGGCTGCTAAAGCCGGATTACCTCTCGCAGTCGGAATCGCTCTTGCCGTCGCCTCGAGTGTGCTCGTCGCCGTCGCCTGCGAATGGCTGAACCACGCCCGGCTCGCCCGTAAAGGCGCGTCCGATGGCGCGCACCTGATTTCCTCGCTCGGAATCTACATTGTTCTCGTGCAAGTCATCGCGATTCTGTGGGGTAACGAAACAAAAACGCTTCGCACTGGTCTCGACTCCACGGTGCATCTCAGTGGCTCGATCCTCACCAGTTCGCAGATCATCATGGCTGGCGTCGCCGCCGCGCTTCTGCTTGGTGTCTGGGCGATGCTCCGAGCGTCGAACATCGGCCTTCGCCTTCGCGCACTCGCCGACAACCCCACGCAGTTCGCCCTGTTCGGTTACAACGTGGACGCACACCGCCTCATCGCATTTGCCTTTGCTGGCGCCTTTGCTGCCGCGAGTTCACTGCTCACGGCCTACGACGTCGGCTTCGACCCCTACACCGGCTTGCACGCCGTGCTGCTCGCCGTCGTCGCCGTCATCATCGGCGGGCGCCATTCCTTTGCCGGCCCGGCCATCGGTGGTCTGCTGCTCGGGTTCGTGCGAGCGCAGGTCGTCTGGCATTTCTCCGCGCGCTGGCAGGAAGCGGTGACCTTCGGCGTTCTGGCGCTTTTTCTTTTGCTCCGTCCGCATGGCTTGTTCGGTCAGAAGACCCGCATCGAGGCGACTGCCTGATGAACTACCTCATCCATCTCCTCATCTACTTCGACATCTACGTGATTGTGGCTCTGAGCCTCAATCTCATCGTCGGGTATTGCGGCATGCTCTCCCTGGCACATGCCGCCTTCTACGCGGTCGGCGGCTACGCTTACGCGCTGCTCGCCCTCAAGCTCGGCTGGGGCTTCCTCCCCGCCATCGCCGTCGCCGCGACCATCTGCGCACTGCTCAGTCTTGCCGTGTCGCTTCCCGCGTGGCGGTTGAAAGGCGATTTCTTCGTCCTCGCCAGCCTCGCGGTGCAGGCACTCATTTTCAGCCTTATCTACAACTGGTCCGACCCGAATGCCGCGCTTGGCACCTGGCAAAACCTCACCAACGGCCCTTTCGGCATTTCCGGCATCCCGAAGGCAGAAATCGCCGGCCTCAAGTTTGCCCGTCCCACCAGCTTCATCTGGCTAGCCACCGCGCTCGCCGCCGTCTGCGGCTTTGTGGTTTGGCGGTTGAAAACATCGCCGTGGGGCCGTGTCCTCATCTCTATGCGCGAGGACGAACTCGCCGCCCGCAGTCTCGGGAAAAACACCCGCTTTCTCAAAGTGCAGGCGATCGCCATCGCCTCCGGCCTCGTCGCCTTCGCTGGCGCGCTCTACGCCGCCCACGTCAGCTACCTCGATCCGAGTTCCGCATCGCTCGACGAGAGCATTCTCATGCTCAGCATGGTCATTGTCGGCGGTGTCGGAAACTTCCGCGGCCCCATCATCGGTGCCTTCGTCCTCATCGCCCTGCCCGAGTTGCTCCGCTTCGCCCACCTGCCTGACGCCATCGCCGCCAACCTGCGCCTCGGCATCTACGGCCTCCTGCTCGTCCTCATGATGCACTTCCGTCCGCAGGGACTCGGCGGCGAATACCGCCTGAACTGATCTTGTTGAACGAAGCCGCCTCGCCAAGCATGACCGCTATCGTGGAACCAGAAACCAAACCGCAAGCCGACCGGAACGAAGCTCCGGCCTCCGCCGCACCGCGCATCGAAGTCGGGCGCTCCGTGGTGCTCGCCGCGCGCGGTTTGCGGAAAGCGTTTGGCGGCCAGGTCGTGCTCGATGGCGTGGACCTCGAACTCCGCGAAGGCGAAGTCATCCTCCTGCGCGGCGACAACGGCTCCGGCAAAACCACGCTCATCAACATCCTTACTGGCAACCTCGAACCCGACGCCGGCACGATCCATTACCTCGCCGACGGCAGCCCGCGCGAATTCCGCTTCCCGCGCCGCTGGTGGCAGGAGTTGAACCCCTTCGACCACTTCACGCCCGAATCCACCGCCCGCGAAGGCATTGGCCGTATGTGGCAGGACGTGCGCCTGTTCAATTCACAGACCCTCCGCGACAACATCGCCGTCGCCGAGCCGCGTCATCCCGGCGAAAACCCCATCCGCGCCATCTTCACCTCCGGACGCTGCCGCCAGCAGGAAGCCGGGATCGCCCGCAAGGCCGACGCAATGCTCGCCCGCCTCGGCCTCGCCGGACGCGAAACTTCCTCCGGTGACAAAATCTCCCTCGGCCAATCAAAGCGAGTCGCCATCGCCCGTGCTGTCGCCGCCGGTGCCCGCATCCTATTTCTCGATGAACCGCTCGCCGGACTCGACCGGGATGGCATCCGGGATGTCCTTGCCTTGCTAGAATCCATCGCCCGCGACCATGCCGTCACGCTTGTGATCATTGAGCATGTATTCAATTTTGCTCACCTTCATCACGTAGTGAACGTGCATTGGTTACTTTTGGAAGGTGCTATTGTCCGAGACAAGGTTGCGCCAATCCCGCCTACGTCCGCGTTCAGCAGTTTACCCGTGGGCAATCATCCTGGTTGGTTTAGCCAACTGACTGGCCAAAATGCCGAGGTTCTTGCCGAAGTGCTACCCCGCGGTGCCACGCTCACCCGAATTCGCCGTCCCGATCGCTGGAAAGCCAAGGCCAAGCCAGTCTTCGAAATCAAGGATCTCATTGTCAAACGCGGCCCCCGAACAGTAATCGGTCTCGACGATGAACGTCGTCTTGTCGGACTAACCTTGACGATAAATGAAGGCGAAATCTGCATCCTCCAAGCACCCAATGGGTGGGGAAAGAGCACTTTGTTCAGGGCAGTTTGCGGACAACTGCATTCTCAGGGTCAGGTAATACTACGCGGCGAAGCCATTGGTTCACTGCCACCTTGGGAGCGCATCGGCAAAGGTCTTGCAGCACTTCCATCCAACGAATTGGGCTTCGCTTCTCTGACCGGCAACGAAACGGCGCGACTTCTCGGGTTCCGATCTGGAACATGGAACGCCCCATCCGGCTTAGCAGCGCGCCCCACTTCTAGCCTCAGCGGTGGCGAAAAACAGCGAACCCTTTTGCGCATGTCGGCGGCGCGCTGTGCGAACCCAACAACATTCGCACTCTTCGACGAGCCATTTGCGATGCTGGATGAGTCAGCGACGCGGGACGCAATTTCCGAATGCATTTCCAGCCAGGGAGTAGGAGGCACTCTGATCTTGCTGCCATCAGCACAGAACACAACCGCATGTCATTTATGAACAAGAAAACCATATTCCTCACCGCCATCGTGATTGCCGCCCTAACAGGCGCGTTTTTTATATTCCGCCAACAGCGATCAACGGATGCCGGCGACAAATCAATCCTGATGGCGGCGAACCTCCCTCTCAGCGGCGAGCTGGCATTCTACGGCGAGGAGTTTCGTGACGGCCTCTTGATGGCGGTCGCTGACCAGGGCAATAAACTTCCCGCCGGTGCATCGATCAAATTCGACTGGGGCGACAACCGGTTCTCGCCGAAGGATGCCGCCACCGTTCTCCAGCGGCAGTTGCAGCAGTCACCGACGCTTTACACTTCCGCACTCAAACCGCAGGTCATGGCGGTGGAAAAGGAGGTCGCCGCCGCGGGGATTCCCCATCTGGCTTGGGTATTGGATCTCACACCCAATCCCGCTGGAACAACCAACAATTTCCGAACCTGGGTTAGCTTCAAGCTCGAATGCGACGTCTTCTTCGAGCATACCAAAAAGCGCGGGGCGAAAAACGTGGTTCTATGCTTCGTCAGCCTCCCGAGCAGCGAGGCGGCTTACGGCGAATACCTCGCCGGACGCCTCCGCAACGAACTGGGCTGCGATGTCAAGATCGAGCGTTACAACCCCAATGTCGGGGCAGACGACTTCCGCAACATCGCAACCCGCGTTGCTTCCTATAAACCCGATTTGCTGATGCTCAACGGATTCATTCCCCAGATGGTCGGCATCGTCCGGGGCCTGCGGCCGCTGAGCACCATCGGTGATGGCAACACGATGGCCGCGCTCGACATGCTCGATGCGGCCGGAGCGCTTTCGGCTGAGGAGTCCGAGGGGATCGTCGTTGCCGCGCCACCGTTCATGATCCAACCGGACGGCGCGCAGCAGGAATGGCGGGCGCGCTTCGAGAAGAAGTATAGCCGAAAACCCTCCTACCACGCCGCGTTTGCCTACGATGCCGGGCTGACCATTATCGATGCCGCAGGCCGGCTGACACTTCCCGCGTCGCATGAGGATTGGTTGAAGGCGATCCTTGCGACCGATACCACCGGGGTTACCGGACCGATTCGCTACGGCAGTGATCAAAGCCTGATTACAGCATTGGTGCCAGCCATCTACCGAAACGGGGCACTCGTCCCCCTGCAGTGACGGACCATTCCCGCGCGATTCCCATGACTGATTCCGTGCCCGATCCCGATGCAGCCTCGTGGCAGCCTTGCTTCGTCGATCCATGGCGCGGCGTTGCCCATTTCGACGGGCTAACCATTGAGGCGGATCCCATCACCTCTGCGCGTCCTAACCGCGTGCTCCCGTGCATTGAGGACGAGCAGGTGATCTTCTGCCGGTTGCTGCGGGCTATTCTGAAAAAGGATGGAGTATCACTGATCGGGATGTCAGCGATCGATCTCGGAAGTGGCTCGGGTGTCCTTGCGCTCTACGGGGCCAAACTGGGGCTGCAGGTGAAGGGGGTTGATTGTTGCGAGCGGGCCATTGAGTTTGCCCGCTTTAATGATCGGGCATTTAGAAAATCGGCGGTCATCGCAGGTGCCTGTGATTTTGAGCATGTAATCCACTGGAAGGATCTGTCTGATAGCGAGGCTGAATCAGTGGATTACGTCTTCCTGAACGCGCCATTCAGTCCTCAGGCGGGCCTCACGCTCCCACCCTGCGCGGACGGAGGACCAACAGGCCAGGATGCGTTCAGAAGCGCACTCCCCATCGCACACAGGCTGTTGCGCGAAAATGGCAGGCTCTTCGCCATTCAATTGCTCCTGACGGACGCCAGTGGCAAGCCGAAGGAAAACCTCCTGTCTGCCGCAGATGGCTCTGCGCAATGGTCTCGTGTGCGGATTTATCCGATCCTCGGGGAGCAGCCGATCGCGGTTTCGGACTTCCTTCGCCGTCAGTATCGCAGTTTACCCGATGAGAAGGTGCCCATGCCACTAGAAGCCAGCACAGATTACCTCTGTCTCGCATTCATCGAATTCGTGAGAGATGAACAGCATTCCGCTTCGGCCGTCGAGATTGTGCAGCGCCGCGAGTTCCCTCTGCGAAATTTCCCAGAGTGGACTTGGGAGCAACGCATCACCTGGCACCGGGCTGTGTTTGAGAATGCAGCTACCGAATCCAATGGGGTGGCGCGCGATGCCGCCGTTACGCCTTCCGGTCGAATCACATTCCCAAGCATTTCCCTTTTTCTGGACCGCTCCCATGCGCCTCTGTTCTTCCACGCCGAGCCATCTGTCGAATCCGGGGTAAAAATTCCGACACTTACCCCCATCCAGTCCATCCTGGACCGCTGGATTCAACTCAATGGGCTACTCGATTCGGCTCGAATCAGCTCGAGGGCGGCATTCGACAGCATCATGGTCGAAGCCGCACCTTGGCACACAGCCCAGCACCGGCTCGATCTCCGAACGGAAACTGGACTTTGGGCATCAGGAGTGACGAAAGCTGGCAGCGTTGCCCACGTGCCTCCGCCCGTCGCGCGGGCACTTTCTGGCATCCTAGAAGAGATCAGACACATCAACACAAAGAGTCGCTCGGTCTTTCGCCATAGAGAACTGGAAGAACCGCACCAGAACCGACTCTGGCAGCCCACTGTCCTATTCCGTTACCATGAAGGTGATGAACAATTTTCCCGGAAAATGGATGCCGACCCGGATCTTTCTGCATTGCCATCTTATGATTTCGTTCTCGCACGCGATTGTACCGTAAAGCGAGCTGTAGCGAGTTATCGCCATCCCTTGAAAGGATTCGAGATTGGCGCGAAGAATCCGTCCACTCGCCCGTTGGAGGAATGCCTGTCCGCCGCACTGCATGGCTACACCGCCATTTGCCGCCAAGAAGGGCTTTTGGGCGATCCTCCGGCGGTCTGCTACTTTTGTTCTCTGCCGCTGCCGCCACCTCAGCCGCGCTCAGAAGCTGGAACCAGTGGCACCCTGTATGTTTACGGGTGGTCGTCTCGAGAATGGACTCCCGACCACGAGGCCATCCTCTGTGACTTGGCCAAGACAGCTAGTCTGCTTTACGAGGAAGAATACTCCGTCGCCGCGCGACGCGAGCTTAGCCGAATCTCTCTCAGTGGGATCCTGCAAAGTGCTGCCCATGAAACGGGAAAGCTTTGCTTTCCCATACGGCGGGGACTGACCTCCAAGGCCGCCAATTTAGTAAGAGACTCTCTCTATCTCACCCTTGAGCTTCGACCCCTTGGTGGGACTTTTGCTCAGGCCGCCAAATTCCTTAAAGAGAACCCCGCTAAGTCGTTGCGGGACCTATCCAGGAACGCCTTTGCGATGCAGCGATTGTCCATTGAGGAATTTTATCCTAAACAACTCACATCTCACCAACTCGCCGAATGGCGAAGTGAGGCCG
Source organism: Opitutaceae bacterium (assembly GCA_041689285.1). Classification (GTDB taxonomy): domain Bacteria; phylum Verrucomicrobiota; class Verrucomicrobiia; order Opitutales; family Opitutaceae; genus UBA2377. The sequence continues at coordinate 6,293 of JBDNGL010000160.1, read as the reverse complement.
ATCAATTGATTACCGTCCACCCCATCAACACCAATTGCTTCGCCCAATTTAATATAAAAGCTAAGCCGTGGTTTTACTTCGTGGCGGCCTTCACTACCGCTGTCCGGAATGCCATTAAGAATTCAATTAAAAAGGAATCAAAAAAGATTGAAGTGCGGCAAGAGAATCAGAGAATAGTAATAGAGAACAGCTACATTAGCGGCTTGGATTTCGCAGCTGACTTTCAACCATACGAGGAGAAGCAAATACTGGTACGCGCTTCGGCAGGGAGCGAGACGGGAACAGAGCAGGTTTTAGCGCGCCATGCTGCCGAGATTCTGCCGAAGAACTCTTCGCTTACTGACTGCCAATTCATAGTTAAGGTAAGTGGTGCAAGTCATCCCCAGGGCGGATTCCGACATGCATGGAAGACAGTTGTGCCACTCCCTGCGCAGCAACCGGGGAAATTCCTATGACACAGATTCACATCATTGACGACACTGCGAATCGCCATCTTCAGCATACCGAGCTACTGAATAACTTAAAAACCGAAGGCTTTACGGGTGTTACCTGCAATAACACAGATGAAGCAAAAATAAACGCTCGCGCCAGCACCACACCGGACCATATTTGGCATCTTACATCAACTGTTGATCTGAACAGCATTTTTCTGGTCGACTTCGATTTGAATTTCGACAGCCAGGAAATTATTTCGGCGAGAAAACGACTGATGAATTTGTTACTTGAATGTAAAGATGCAACCCTCAACCAAGGCGTCAATGCGCGTTTGATGGAGGCTGAGAGTAAATTCACCATCGCCGACAAATATTTCGCTGCGGTATTTGTCTGTGCGGTTCTAAAGACGCGGAAGATACCGGCGATCGTCATCTCGTCGGCGGCATTTCACTCAGCCGAACCCCTCGCGCGGTTTTGGGAACTAGAGATCCCTGCTTCAGCTAGTGAGACCGCCTGGCACGGATGGAAAGCTGAAATACTTAAGCTTGTTAGGCATCCAATTCCAGAAGTGTGTCGAGTTCTGTGCGCGTATAATCTCCCGATTGTAAAAGATCCAGATGCCTGGTGGCACGACTGGTGTGGAGAGGAGCATGGCATCAGGAGCGGACGCGCAGTCCTCTCAATCCAGAGTTTCGACGCGGGGAACATACAGGGAAGCGAGATACCGGAGAACAAGGCCTTCCATGAGCGTGCGAAGGGTGATTGGAAGTTTGAAAATCCCGACTGCCTTGTTTCCGGTGACACACTAAAATCTGCACTCGCCGTATTCGGCATCAAGTGCAGTGTGACGGCTAGTTTATATCGGTTTCCTGTCAGTCCCGGTTTGGCCTTTCTGATTTCGTTAAAGGAGCTACTTCGCGCTTGCCTCAATGACAAAGGCAAAGGCGCGCCGAAACAGGTAGAGTTCTTTTCTTTTCCGCCGTCATCGGCAGATCCATTGGTTTGCGGAGTTCGCATTGAGTTTCCGGACTCGATCAGTGAATGTAGTGGTCTTGGCCTCATGGATAAGTTTCTTCGCAAGACCAAGAGCAGCGGAACAGATGCAGTAGGTCCCATAGGAGGGCTGAGCGGCGCTGTATGGAACTTGGGGCACTGCAGGTCAGAGAACGTCCGGACTAACGGAGATGCCTGGGCGGAGATGTTCTCTAAGGGGAGTTCTTATTGGGTCGCTTGGCCGTGTTTTGAGCACAATGCGCTTACGTTTCGCTGGGGAAAGCCATGACGTTCACTGTCTACGATCACAATCAAAGCGCAGGCTCGTTGCAAGCATGGGCATCGTCCGTCAACATACCAATCATCGACGATGTTCACAAAGGGAACGCAGTCGATTCACTCTTAAGAAGTGAATCAAACATCTTCTTCGTTCACCTTGATGATAAGGCGCATTGGCAACGACTAATAGCAAACATAGATGAGTCAAAGTATATCTTCCGATTCGCGACGCACGGCTTCCCGCCGACTCCGCCGGCAGGGAAGCACACGAATTGCTTTCATGTTAATCCACGCACACAGGGCGAAGGTCGTCTAACTGGCGACCAAATCTCCGAACTCAAGGACATTTTGGGCAATCCTATAGTCCTAGATTCTCTACGGGTTAGAAGTATTCTTCCGGAGATCCGGCCATACATCTGGTTTGAAGAGCCTCATTGGGCCAGAGCACTGCACATCCTTCTGCAGGCTCGTCTTGCCCAATGGGCAGGCACTCCGGGGCACCATCTTCAGAGTCAGGCGCAAACAATACTTGGATGTGGCGGCTCCTTCTCGGCTGGGAGCCAAAGGATCGACTGGCCTGGCTTGCTCCGCAGGCTTATCAGTAGGGGAATCACCGTTTCGACGGACGGTAAGGAACCGACAGCAAAGCAGCTAGTCGAGGGTTCCCTGAAGTGTTTGCGCAATGAACTCGGAATGAAGTCAGGCGCTACCGAATCCCCAATCATGGAAGTGGAGCGGTTGATCACGAAGATCCTCGAAACGCCGGTCGATCTTCAGGATCAGGATCGGAGGGGGACATTTGAGGCCGAACTATTTGCTTTGGTCGAAAAGGCGTTCGAGGCTCTCAACGTGGCGTGCGGTTCATCAAGCAAGAAGGGGGTATGATGAGCCGCGATTGGCAGCGCTCAAGGTCCGACTTCAACCACGGATGGTTGAAGAACCGGCTTTTGGTAGGCTTGCTAAAGTGTGTGCGGGTCGCCTCCGGACAGGTTGAAGATCAACAGACGTGGCAGGCGCGTTCGGTGCTAATCCGCGAGTGGCGCGAGATGCGCAAGATTGCAACTTCGCTTTTGGAAGCGATTGAGGAGCGGATAGCAGCTCCGGCAACTCCGCAACCCGGCGACAGTGAGGCTCTTGGTGTCCAACCGTGTTACTATATGCTGGAGGTGGAGCGGCAGCTGTGGCTTGCGCGGAACTCATCCGCGAACCGACTGGCGGAAGCGCGCCGCCATCTTGCCGCTTTGGATCGGAAGCTCTCCGAGTTGGATGCCCTAACCTCCACAAACCTACAGGCACCCGAAGCTTGCTTGCTCAATGAATGCGTGAACGCCGCTCGTGGGCTCGGCGAGCAATTCTCGAAACTAACGGTCCCGCGGGACTGCATTCTTTGTTGAGATGGAACCGCTTGAAGTACAGATTGAGGCTCTCGCCGCCGAGGTGGGCAACGACACCGGCTCCATCAGCCAGTTGATTCGTCACTTTGCATCGTTGCCTCGGCGTTCAGCTCCCGAGTCCGAACGACTGCTCATGGAATTGAAGGTGCTGGCCTTGCTGCGTGAGAATTTTCTTACCCATCCAGACGTTCCCAGTGTGAGTCTGACTTGTTTTCCAGAGGTGCTGGGGATTCGGGTATCACGAGGGGTCTTCTCTCCCGAGTTCGCGACCGACAGCTACCTGTGGGCAAAGCATCTCGTGGAGCGGGATGCCGCGGCCGGGAAGTCCGTTTTGGAAATGGGAGCTGGATCAGGAATCATCTCATTCATGCTCCATGTTCTCGCGCCCCCGAAGTTCCTCTGTGCCGTGGACGTCAGCCCTCGCGCGGTCGAGAACTTGCGTGCCAATGCAGCCCACTTCGGATCGATGAGGCGAGATTTCTCGCCATTCAGAGCGACTTGATGGAATCAGTGCCCCGGCATCTGCGCTTCGACACCGCTTTATGGGCCATGCCATGGATTCTGAGAGATGATCCTGAAATTCGGAGGATACTGCTGGATACGGACGATCCGGTTGAAGTGGCGCTGCTTCGCTCCGCCATCGATCCCGGCGGGCAAGCAATCAAACGCTTTGTTTCCCAGGTGAAGCCGTTCTTGAATCCGAATGGAAAAGTGTTTCTGATTACCTCCGAGTTCATTCCCAACGACATCATTTTGGCGCACACCCGGGATGAAGGCTTTGAAGTGGATTTGGAGACGTTCGCTCAAGACGTTTCCGTGGTTAAGCGCCCCGAGATTTCGCTCGATCTCTGCCAGATCGAATTGACGAGACCGTAGAAGTATGAACCTACCACGCCTCCTAATTCTCGACGACCTCTTCGGCCGCAACTTGGCGGATGGCCGGAACACGGACCGCGAAAATCTTTGTGCCCACTTTCTTTGGGTGGACGCAACGGGCGATACAGCCTCGAAGTCGAGTAGACAAAGGATTCTCCACCCCACCGCAGAAGCCGTCTTCTGTCGCGCCCAGACGCCGGCATGTGCAAAATTTGGCGAGACCGTGGAGAACGATCTGGAGGCGGCTATGGAAGCCGTCCGATGCGGATGGCCTTTCGCAAAGCCAGCAGTCAGCAACCAGCAAGCAGCAATCCCTTGGAGCTTGGTGCTGCTCGATCTCTGTTTCTATACGGGACAGGTGACGGAGGACAGCCATCGGCAAGCGGCGGGGATGCCCGAGGGGCGGCCGAGGGATGATGATCCGCGCAGTTACTTTGGGATGACGCTACTGGATGCGATCCACCGAGAGTTTCCCGATCTGCCTATTTTCATCCTTTCCAGCAAACCGAGAGGGGAGGTAAGTCTGGAGTTCAGCCAGCGGGGGGCTTTGGGATTTATCGCGCGGGACGATTTGCGAGGGCTAGAATTGCTTAAAGAGGCGCTGTGGCATCACGGTCTGCTGCCCGATCCCGCGGGGGAAGTCGTTGGAAATTCGCTGCCGGTTCTGCTCGCGCTTCGCGAAGCTCGCCGCGCGGCACGGCATGGTCAGAACATTCTGATTCGCGGAGAGCGAGGCACGGGCAAGGAGTTGCTGGCGCGTTATCTTCACCGGATGGCTGGCGAGGTCAAAGGGCGACCGTTCGTGCCGGTGAACTCCGCGGTCTTCACACCCTCGCTATTCGCCTCCGAATTGTTCGGCATCGAGTCGAAGACGGCAACCGGTGTGGACGGCAAGATCGGATTGATCGAATCCGCGAACGGCGGTGACCTCTTCTTCGATGAGATTGCCGACATGCCGGCGGATGTGCAGGCGGCGCTGCTGCGCGTCTTGCAAGAAAGGCACTTCACGCACGTCGGCGCGCGAAAGGCGAAGCCGGTGGACGTTCGCTTTCTCTCGGCGACGAACGCGGACATCGAATTGGAGCAGCAGGGTTTTCGCGCCGACCTCCTCGACCGGTTGCGCATGGGCGGTTCGCTCTGGCTTCCTCCGCTTCGTGAGCGGAAGAGCGACATTCCGATGCTGGTGGAGGGCTTCATGCGCGAGGCGGAAAAGCAGCGGCGGGGAACGATGCGGAGGGAGATCACTCCCGATGCGCTGGAGCGATTGATGAGCCACGACTGGCCGGGCAATGTCCGGGAGCTGCGCACTTGTGTTTTCGACGCGGTGAACCGTCACCCCGATGTGGAGCATCTCGTCGCGACTCACCTTCGCTTCACTGGCACGGCGGATAGCGAAACGAAGCGGACGCCAATCAAAAGCAAAGGCCGTGAGCGAGGCGGCGCTACGCAATCTGACACAAGCGATGTCGCAGCGGTCTTGGAAAGCATGAAGTCCTGCGGCTTTCCAGTCGGGGCCGTCGGAACCTGGGCGGGCCGATTGGATGAGCTGCAAATCGAACAGAGCCGCCTGCTTGCCCGCTACTTTCAGGCGGCCTTGGACGCGACCAAACGCCGGACGCCGGAATCGCCTCAAGGCCAGATTCAGATTCATCCGGCCGTGAAACTCCTGACCGGGGACTCCACGCTGACAGCCTCAAGGGCGGCCGACGTCATCAAGCGCCTCCTTGGTCCGCTGGAACAGGAACTGACGGGAGATCTCGCCGAGGCATACGAAGTCGCGGTGCGACTGCGTCCGAAATCCGCGCGAAAACCGGTCCAAAACGCCCCGACTTCGAGGCCGCAATAACAATGGCCAAAACCCTGATTCTAGCTCAGTCGAAATGCACCGCCGACGCACTCGGTGAGTGGCTGAAGCTGTGCGGAGAGGAGGCACCGAGCGAAACCGATCCGCGGCGAATCATCTGGGAAAGCCAAGCCGCCGGCGGAGAAAGCGGAGTGCTGCACTATGAGACGCTCGTGAAGCGCATCGAAGCTGCAGCAAAGATGGACGATGGCTCGCTGGCGCTCAACGAGGTCGTCGTGTTGGTGGATTCAGTCAATACCGCCCAGATGAGCGCGACCGCCGATGGCAGCGGATGGGATCACCTGCTGGGGATGCTGGTTCTCACGTTCCCGGAGATCAAATGGGTGTTCGGTGTTGTCACGGGCAACCCGCCTCCAGAGGACAACGATGACAAACCCCCGTTTCCAAAGGATGCCCATTCGTTGCCGTCGCAGCTATGCAAGGCGCGGCGCGATCCGCTGCTTGATCCTACG
>JBDNGL010000159.1:0-9925 GCA_041689285.1 Opitutaceae bacterium | reverse complement strand
TTGAAGCGGTGCGGCATCATCACGCGCGGATACTTGAAGAGCGGGTCGTCGGGATTGTCCACGCCGTCGCGAGGCAGCGCTGGTTCGTAATGACCCGGCACGCCTTCCGCGTGCATCTTCGCAAAGAGCGTGCGGATCTCCTCCACCTCGGCGGGAGAGACGAGGCCTCGCGCCAGCACATAGCCCTCACGGGCAAATTTGGCCGCAAGTGCGGAAACTTTGGCGTCAGCAATGGGGGCGGTGTCTAAGACCATACGGATACCCTAACATAGCATTGCTTTTGGCGCCATAGTAATGACCCTCAAAAACCTATATTATCCTGCTATCATGCGCCGTCGTCCCGACACCCCCTCACCCCCGCCCGGCCCACTTGTCACTGGTCATTTCCGCAAAGGCCCACGCTTTGCCACCTACCGTGCACAGGGCACGGAAGACTGGCTGTTAATCTACAACCTGAGCGGACAGGGCCGTTACGGCCATGCAGCCGGTGAATTGGTGACTCATCCGGGCGATATAATCCTGCTAAAGCCGCACACGGTGCACGACTATGGCACGGCCCGCGGCCACCGCCACTGGGAGCCGCTCTGGGCGCACTTCATTCCGCGACCGGGCTGGCTGGAATGGCTCGATTGGCCAGAGGCGGCCCCGGGGCTCATGCACCTCCACCTGCAGGGGCACGAGAGCCAGGCGCGCATCGCGCGACGGCTGCGCGACGTCATCCAGCTCAACGCCGGCCCCAGCCCGCTGCGCGAACCACTCGCGCTGAACGCCCTCGAGGAGGTGCTCCTCTGGTGCGAACTCGCCAACCCGAACAAGGCCGCCGGCGGGCTTGATCGCCGCATCAACCGCGCGCTCGAGTTTATCTGCGCGCGGTTTGCCGAACCACTCACCGTCGCCCGGATCGCCGCGCACGGCGGACTTTCGCCCTCGCGGTTTGCGCACTTGTTTCGCCAGCAAACCGGCGAGACGCCGCAGCGCTACCTCGAATTACAGCGCCTCAACCGTGCGCGCCAGTTGCTGGAGTTTACCCAAGAGCCCATCCGGGCCATCGCCCGGCAGGTCGGCTTTGAAAGTCCGTTCTACTTCACTCTCCGCTTCAAGCGCCACTCCGGCGCCAGCCCCCGCGAATGGCGTCTGGAGCGGAGTAGTCGCCGTGGTTAAAGGTTGCAGGCCCCGCTCCTCTATACTTTACCAAACTAGTGAAGATTTCCGTTAAAGTAGATTATGCCTGCCGGGTGCTCTCCGAAATGGCCCGACTGCACGGCTCGGGCGAACTCGCCCAGATCGAACACTTGGCCAAGGTCGAAGCCGTGCCCGCCAACTTCCTCGCCCAGATCCTTGGGGAGCTGCGCAACGCCGGCCTGATCATCAGTCGTCGCGGCATCCAAGGTGGCTATGCGCTCGCCCGCCCGCCTGATCAAATCTCCCTTTACCATATCGTTAAAGTCATTGATGGAGAGTTTTTTGAGTTGAGCGGAAACCATGAGGGCCGCACCGGTCGACGTATGAAACAGATCTGGCAGGATGTGCGTGCCACCGTGGATGCCAAGGCCCAGAGCTACACCCTCGATATGTTCGCCGCCAAGGGTGCTAGCGAAATGTATTATATCTGAGCCCAGAGCTGAATGATGACATAGTTTGCCGCCAGATCGCTTGACGCAGACGAACCACAGAGATACTTTATAAACCTTATGTCCTCACTCATCTTTCCCGACATCATCGCTACCGTCGGCAACACGCCGCTCATCAAGCTCAACCGCATCGCTACCGGTTTGTCCGCCAATATTTTCGTCAAGGCGGAGTTCTTTAATCCCCTTGCCAGTGTGAAGGACCGCATTGGTCGCGCGATGATCGAGGCCGGCGAACGTGACGGTAAAATTAAGCCCGACACCGTCATCATCGAGCCCACCTCCGGGAATACCGGTATCGCGCTCGCCTTTGTCTGCGCCGCTCGTGGCTACAAACTCATCCTCACCATGCCCGAGACCATGTCAGTCGAGCGCCGGGTGCTCCTGCGCATGCTGGGCGCCGAGATCGTGCTCACCCCAGGCGCCGAGGGCATGAAGGGTGCTATCGCCCGCGCCAGCGATATCCTCACGCAGCACAGCGAGCGCGGCTTCATGCCGCAGCAGTTCGAAAATCCCGCGAATCCCGAGATCCATCGCCAGACTACTGCTGAGGAAATCTGGACCGCCACCCAAGGCGGCATTGATGCCTTTGTTGCAGGTGTTGGCACCGGCGGCACGATTACCGGCGTCTCGGAAGTCATCAAATCCCGCAAGGCCATCAAGACTTTCGCCGTGGAGCCCGCCGCCAGCCCGGTCCTCTCCGGTGGCAAACCGGGTCCGCACAAAATCCAAGGCATCGGCGCTGGCTTCATCCCTAAAAACTGCAACACCAAGATCATCGACGAAGTGATCCCCGTGAGCAACGACGACGCCTTCGAAACCGCCCGCCAATTGGCGCTGCAGGACGGCATCCTCGGCGGCATCTCCACCGGCGCGAATGTCTGGGCCGCCATGCAGGTCGCCAAACGCCCCGAGTTTGCGGGCAAAAACATTGTCACCATCGGGTGCAGCTTTGGCGAACGCTACCTCTCCACCGCGCTCGCCGAGCGCGCTCGGCAGGAAGTCGCGACCTGAGACATTGCCCCGGGGGCCGATTCTTGGTTCGCTTGCACCCGAGGCTTGGCGTGCTCAGAATACCTCGGCTCATTACCCTGCATGCACCCGCGCGACATCAAACAAGCCCTTCTAGACTCCTACGAGCGCGATGGCGGCATCAACCACGTTGATGGCGTCAACCTCCCCGCACAAGATTCAGTGCAGCAGCTCGCGGCCGACTACATGCACCTCATCTTCCCGGGGTTCTTCGAGGAAGCCGGTCTCAGCAAGCCGGAGCTACCGGCCTTCGTGGAGCGCATGCTCGCGCAGGTCGAGCGCCGCCTCGAAGTGGAAATCGAAAAGAGCCTGCGCTTTGCGCAAGAGCCCAAGCCCGCCGCCCGCGCGAAAGAACTCACCCTCACGGCGCTGGATCGCCTGCCCACCCTGCGCCAGATTATCCAGACCGACATCGCCGCCGCCTTCGCCGGCGATCCGGCGGCGCGCAGTGTCGAGGAAATCATTCTCGCCTACCCCTGCGTGCTTTCCATTTCCCTCCAACGCTTCGCCCATGAGCTCCACGGCCTCGGGGTGCCGTTGCTGCCGCGCATGATCACCGAGTATGGTCACGAACGCACGGGTTCCGACCTCCACCCTGGCGCGCGCATCGGCGAGCATTTCTTCATCGATCATGGCACCGGCGTCGTGGTCGGCGAGACCGCCGAGATCGGCCGTCACGTCAAACTTTACCAAGGCGTCGCGCTCATCGCGCGCTCAACCTCCGGCGGTCAGGCCCTGCGCGGTATCAAGCGCCACCCGACCATCGAGGACAACGTCACCATCTACGCCAGCACCACCATCATGGGCGGCGACACCGTCATCGGTGCGGGCTCGACGATTGGCGGCAATGTCTTCGTCACCCAGAGCGTCCCGCCGCGCTCCCTCGTCATTCTCGAGGAGCACGGCCTCAAAGTGTTGAGCAAGGATACCCGGGGCCCCGCCGAGGGGATCGACTGGAGTATTTAGCCGTCTGCGGCGCAGCGCGCTGCGGTTCAGGCCAGCAATGGATTCTGCCAATCGAGTCCGCTGAATCGGACGAAATCCGTATCGGCAGTATGCACAACCGCACCATACTCCAACGCGAGCGCGGCAATCTGCGCATCCATCACAAGATTGCCGGCGGTGCCCGCCTTGGCCAGCAAACGGCAAACTGTTTCGACGTGGCCCGGGCCGGCCACCAACAGGCGAACATTGGGTCGGGCAAGCCAGGATGCGATGCGCTCACCGGCTTCGCCTGCCGTCAAGGGGTGATCGAACACCTTCCCATGGGTGGCCAGCCGCAGAAAGGCAAAAATCACCACCGGGCACAGTCCGACGGGCTCAATCCCCGAGAGTAAGCCTGCCCACCAGCGGGCGGCGGATTTGTGAAATGGACTCGCCGAATCGTAGGCGTAAAGCAGAAGGTTGGCGTCAGGGATGATCATTTTTCAATGCCCGGCGCAGTTTACGAGTAGTCACGGCAAACGCCTCGGCCTCGAGGTCATCCGCGAGGTCGTGCAGACGCGTAGGATCCAATCCTGCGCGCAGGCCCATGGGCCGGGCCTCTACGACAAACGGCTTCGCGGTGACGGCAGGGGCAAGGTGCGCGAGGCCGCGGCGCAGCCCATCGTTGAGGGCCTCCTTAAAATTTTGCTGTGAGCCGTGCGTAGCGTGTCGGAGCAGTTGTTCGACATCGGGATCGAGCGTGACCGTAGTTCTCATGCGAGCATCATGATGCCTCTAAATAGTTGCTGTCAAGATGCCGCCCTAGCAACGCAAATTCAGGCGAGTGGTGCCTTATCCTGTCACAGGAAAATCCAGAATTCGCCGGATTGCCCAGCCCAGCGCTGTTCACTTAACCGCGATGTCGATATGTCCGCCGGAAGTGCGCAACTTGAGTAACGGACCGCCACCATTGACCTTGCCTGCCAGCCGCGAGCGTGTGGTTTCGGTGAGTTCGATCGTGAGACCGACGGCATTTACACGTCCGCCGCTCGTGGCGGCATCAAGCATGAAGCCCGCGTCCGGCACCACGGCCACCTTTACATGTCCGCCGCTTGTGCTGAGCACGCAATCTCCCTGCAAAGGACCGGCCAGCACCGCCGTCACATGACCACCACTGGTTTGCGCCTTGAGGGTGTGTTCCAATTGCCCAACCTTAATCTGACCGCCGCTCGTGCGGAGATCGGCCGGGCCAGTGGCGTGTTCTAGGGTAATGCTGCCACCACTCGTGTTAGCCTTCACTTCGCCAACGATGCGACCGAGCTCAACGTGTCCACCGGAGGTGCGGGCCGTGATGTTGCCGGTCAGATCACCGACCTCGATGTGCCCGCCGCTCGTGCGGAGGTCCGCATTGAGCGCAGCAGGCAACATGATTACAAAATCAACCTTCACCGGCGGCCGATTGCCGGAATGCCAGCCCGACTTGCGGGGCTCATACTTGGCTGTTGCCGTGACTTCGTTGCCGGATTGGGTCAGCGATAAATCAAGTTTCGCCAACAACTGGTCGGCTTCGGCCTCCGATTTGGCGCGGATGGTCTGTAGGGCGGTGATGGTAACGGTGCCCCCGCCGCCAGCCTTGAGGGTGATATGCCCGCCTTGAGTCGAAACCCGTAAATTGCTGCCGGGCTGGACGGTGAAGGATTTTTCAATCGTGCGCTCGATTTTAGCCGCCGCCGCCAAGGGTAAAAAAGCGAGCAGACCGACCGCGATGAAAGTGATGAGGGATTTCATGAGTGGATCCCCCAATAACACGGGTAGGGCGAAAAAGTTACCGCCGATCTAAAATAACCACAGCGCCCGGAAGCCGGCGACAGCTGCTTACACTTTTGCACCGTTGTCAGACTTGAAGTGAGCCCGCGAGCGACGCATGGCGTGAGCCCGTTGCGAGGAGGACTCGGCTCCCATCCGGCGCTCAAACAGCTTGGGGCCGGTCGCGGCGGTATCGGCTTCCGCCGCCGCCAATGAGGCCAGACACAGCAGGAGTTCAGCGGAGGCAGGCAGGCGCCGGGCGGGAAATCCCGCGTAGTCAGTCAGCCAGCGGGAGGTATTTTGCAAAGGGTTCATGGTATCAGACTGTCGGGACTATCAGGCGCACCGGCATCCGTGCCAAGCGTTCATAAATCCTGAGGTCATCGCGGAGCGGCCACCAGTCGAAGAGAAAAATCTCCAGGGGTCGCCACAACGCCACCCAACCCACGATATCCAGCACCATCCGCGGGGTCTCCAGCAGCGGGCTTTCACTGAAGCGTCCAACCAGTTGGCTTAGCGTGAGACAGAAACCGAGGAAGATCAGGCCGATCAATAAGGTCCACCGGCCGATGCGGAATAACCGGCGCAGCCGGCGGCGCGTCGCACCCACACGATTTAGAAAGTAATTATGCACGGCCTCTTCCACCCCAGCCGCCCGCGCGGGCGTGGGCACGGCGGTCAGGTGAATGACCAGCTCGAAGCCATGACTGACATGCGCCTCACGCGCCCAATCCACGATGAAGGCCTCTGCCGCCGCATCGAGATCGCGCTCTTGAAACGGCGAGGGATCGAGCGAGTTGAACAACTGCGCGAGTTCACGCAGTCGGAGCTCAATGCGATTTTCAAGGTGTTCGCTCATTTTTTGCCCAGCGCCGCGCGCCAGATCGTCTCTTCGAATCCCACCAGCGCCACGTCTGGCGCGAGGAGGAAGGGCCGTTTCACGAGATTGCCGTTTTTGGCCAGCAGGGCCAGAGCAGCCCCGACACTGAGGGTTGGTAGTTTCTCCCCGAGCTGCTGATCCCGATAATCCCTGCCCGCTGTGTTGAACAGCCGGCGCAGGTCGCCGCCATGGGCGGCCAGCATCGCGCGCAGCTCGTCCAGCATGGGCGGCGTCTCGCGGATGGGCCGCTCGTCAAACGTGAGTTCCTGCGCCCGGAGCCATTTCACGGCGCGGCGGCAGGTGTCGCAGTTCGCGTAGGTGTAGAGCTTGAGCTGGCTCATTCGACCCAGCTCGCGTCGCGGATGATGAATTGCCAGCGGCCCCGGTGTTGGCCGAGTTCGCCGTAAAAACGAATATTCTGTCCGGCCGCGTATTCCGCACGCAGCCGGTCGCGCAAAGCGCGTTCAAAGCTCCAAAGATCATAAAGTTCGCCCCGCACCTCAACCGTGAGGTTTTCACCCGGCCCTACCTTGCCTTCGACGCGGAAAATTCGGCCCATCTGGCTGCCATCGCGTAGGTTTGTGTCCGCCGGAAGCCGTGCCAGCTCAATCGCAATCTCCTGTAGGTTTACCCTGCCTAAATCGACCTTCACGGACGAGTTAAGGCCGGTATCCACTGAGGCATTGGGCAGGGGCAGATAGCGATCGGTCCGGTTATCCGGCACGGTGACAAACTTGGCATAAATCGGAAAATGGTCCGAAAAGCCAAAGCCAGCCAGGCCGGCGGCCGACCATCTCACTGGCAGGCCGAAGGCATCCGCATTGTGGCCGCGGAGCTTTGCGACCCCAAAGGAATTGTCCACATACTGCACGCCACGGAAATCGTAGAGACCGCGAGTGATGATGAGCTGCATGAGTGTGCCCCATTCGCCCTGAAAGGTGTCACTGCCCCGTTGCTCCGACGGCAGCTCAAACCACAGATTGTAAAGGTCGCGCTGGCGGCTGCGCACGGCCAGCTCGTTACCCTGCGAGCCGAGCACATCGTTGAGCCCCGTCAACTTCATCTCGGGATAGCGTCGATTCTGATTATATTGCGAGTTGAAGTCGCCGCCAAGGATGATGTCGGCATTGGGGTCCTCGGCGAGGATCTCATCGAGCCGGTTCCGCAGGGTCCGTCCGTTCGCGATGCGGGCGGCTTCGGTCTCGGGGTTGCTGGCCCCGGACTTCCAATGGTTGTTGAAAAGATAGAGCGGCGCGCCCTCCACCTCGACGAGCACCTCATGAATCGGGCGGGCATCCAGCGTGGGATGCACCCGGCTGTGCACCACTGGAAAACGCGTGAAGACCACGCAGCGCTGCGCGAGTGGGTTATTGCTTTCGGGTGACTTGATATTGTCGGGCCGCACCACGGTGTAGCCCGTCAGGCCGGCATCAGCCATAGCCTTGAGCAACAGCGCCTCGGAGGGCAGGTCGGCGATGGTTGGTGTTAACTGCGCGCCCAGCATATCCTCGATTTTCACTTGGGCATACTGCCGGAGGATGGCCGCGTAATCGGGCGGCTCAGTGCCATTGGTTAGATCCACCTCGATTTCCTGGAAGAGGATAATGTCGGGGCCACGGCCCTGTTCAAAGTGCGCCAGCACCTTGGTGATGTTTTGGAGCTTGGTCAGGACGTGCGCCGGGGTGTAGCGGTCGGGCTGGTAATCCTCGAATATCGCCTGTCCGTCGGCATCAAACAGATTCTCGACATTATAGACGACCACCATGAACGGCCGCGCCGACAGGAAGGCAGGCAGCACCAGCAACAGGCAGAGGAAACGTAAACAACGCATCCCGACACCGTGCCTGCAATCCTGACCAAGGAAAAGGGAAATTGCGCCAGGAAGCTCAACCCGGTGGCCGGATTTCAAACTGAGCGCGACTCAGCCGGCCGGTGAACGCGTGGGAACGCCGGCCAGTAGAAATGCAGATTTCGAGCACGCGAATAGCCGAACCTTCCGTCATCAAGCTAACCTGGTAAATCATAGATCCACCTTAACTCGGGGCCTTGCGCAAAGGTGTTGCGGACAACGCGCGCGCTCGGATCGAGCGTGACAATTTAGCGGGTGCAGCCAGTTGGCAAATGTCCGCGCGGTTGACCAAGACAACCTCATCCGGACAGGCTGCTCGCGCATGACCCCCATCCTCGCAGTCAACCATCTCCGCGTGCAGCGCGGTGCCAACGTGATTCTCGATCGCGTCAATTGGCGCGTTGGCCGCGGCGAGCACTGGGTCATTCTCGGTGCCAACGGGTCGGGCAAGACTTCCCTGCTCCGCGCGCTCACCGGTTACCTCGCGCCGACGCGCGGAGACCTTCACCTGCTCGGGGAGCACTTCGGTGAAAGCGACTGGCGAGAGCTACGTCTGCACATCGGCGTCGTCACGAATTCCTTCGGCGCTTTGATTCCGCTCTGCGAGACCGCCCTCGACACCGTGGTCAGCGGCAAATTCGCGCAACTCGATCTCTGGGCACGCGTGACTGCGGCTGATCGCGCCGCCGCCCGGCGGCAGCTTCGACGCGTAGGCGCAGCGCACCTCGCCCGCCGCGAATGGCAGTATCTGTCACAGGGCGAACGCCAGCGCGTGCTCATCGCGCGTGCATTGATGGCGCGGCCCAAACTGCTCATTCTGGATGAACCCTGCGCGGGACTCGACCCCGTCGCTCGCGAGGACTTTCTGCGGCTCGTCAACGAACTCGGGACCAAAAGTCGCGGCCCAGCCTTGGTGTTGGTGACTCACCACGTCGAGGAAATCACTCCTGCCTTCACCCACGCCTTGCTCCTGCGCACCGGACGAGTGGTCGCCGCCGGACCACGCGCCCGGGTATTGCGCTCCGCCAATCTCACCAAGATTTTTGGCCGCAAGGTGCGGTTGGCGCACACTTCCCAGGGCTTACGACTGGCGGTTGCTCGAGAAAATTATTGAGGATCGCGCCCTAGCCCGTCGTCGCAAGGCAGCGGCGGTCCTGCAAACCCAACGGAATCGTCTTTGGCGTCATTTGCTCCGCGTCAGGCGGCCGGCCAGCCGCACCACATCACCGGCCTCGAGTCGCGGGTCCCCTGCCACCTGCCGCGCCGCCGAGTAAACGAGCGTGCCGTTGCGCACGAGGTCGATGGCACGGCCGGCCACCGTGACCTCCGCCGCTGCTCCGCCGGTATAAAGACTCAGGCCTTCACTCCACGGCACACGCACGATCGCCCCAGTCGCCACATCCACGAAGGTCACCATGCCGGCCTGCGCGAGCGCCGCCAACAATTCGATGCCCGCAGCCGTGAGCGCGCCGCTGGTGGTGAGCGCGCTGTTCGCCACCTTGCCCGCAGCTTTCACCGCCGCTGTCGTCGTTTTGCCGGCGACTATCACAGTCGTGGCCGCGAGTTCACCGGTCGCGTGCACCGCTTTGAAAGCCAGACAACCGGACAGCAACCCAACCAGGCCGCTACCGCCCAAAATTAAGGGCCCACGACGAAGGTTCATCCCGCGCAAAATGACGGTTCCGCCACCCCCGTCAATCCGTCCGGGTGCCGCCCGAAATCAAAATCCGCCGCTGATGTAGTTCTTCAACTGCTCGGCCTCCGCGCGATAGACCTCTGAAAGCCAGCGCGAGATGTCGCCCACCG
>JBDNGL010000158.1:0-6779 GCA_041689285.1 Opitutaceae bacterium | reverse complement strand
GCATGCCCAGCGCAGTCTTGTCGAAGTCTGATCTTTCCCCGTGCGAGTCTTGTTCGACCAAGGAACCCCTGCGCCGCTCCGCAGGTTTGTGACCGGCCACGAAGTGGCCACAGCCTACGAATCCGACTGGGGTGATTTACAAAACGGAGATCTCTTGCGCGCTGCCGAGGCCGCCGGTTTCGAATTCAACATCACGACCTACCAAAATCTTCGCTACCACCAAAACCTCTCTGAGCGTCGCCTCGCCATCGTGGTGCTGCTGACCACCAGTTGGCCGATTATCCGTCCGCACGCTGCCTCGGTTGCCGCTACAGTATCCCAGCTCGGCCCCGGCTCTTTTGTCGAGCTGCCTTCCCGCGGTGAAATCCTGAATCGCGAAGCCCGGGATATTAGCGTGCATTAGCGTTTCAATCTTTCCGTTCTCCATGAAACCCGACCTCCTCCGCGACCTCCTCATTCGCTGGTGCCATCAGAATTCCGGTAGCGATAATCTTGCCGGGCTGGAGGCGATGCGCGGGCTGCTGGCGGCGGAGTTTGGCAAGCTGCCCGGAGCGACGGTGGAGCAGGTCGCCCTGCGCGACACGTCGGCCAAGGCTCTACGCATTCGCGTGCGGACCGACGCACCGCGCCAGTTTCTTTGCAGCGGGCACTACGACACGGTTTACGGTGTCAATCATCCTTTCCAGACCTGCGCGCAACCCGAAACCGACCTGCTGCGCGGGCCCGGCGTCGCCGATATGAAGGGCGGGCTCGTCGTGATGCTCGCGGCCCTGCGTGCCTTGGAGGAATCGTCTGCCGGCCGGAACCTCGGCTACGAGGTCCTACTCACGCCGGACGAGGAGACGGGCTCCCATGGCTCCGCCCCTGTGATCGCGGAGTCCGCCAAGCGCCACGGCTTCGCCCTCGTCTTTGAGCCCGCGAGGGCCAACGGCGACCTCGTGCGCTCCCGCATGGGCACGGGCGTCTTCACCCTCACGGTCCACGGCCGCGCCGCGCACGCCGCCCAGGTGCCCAACGATGGCCGCAACGCCATCCTCGCCCTCTGCGAGGTGCTACCGGCCGTGGCGGCGCTGCCGGAAAAAATGCCGGGCGTGCTGGTCAACATCGGCCACCTCACCGGCGGCGGCGCGGTCAACATCGTGCCCGATCTCGCCCACGCGAAAATCAATGTTCGTATTACGAACAAGGGGGATGCGGACCGCTTCCGGTCAGCGCTGGACGGTATCCTCGGCTCGCTCCGCGCCCGCGAGGGTTTCCGCGCGGAAATCACTGGCGGCTTCGACCGCGGGCCCAAGGTCGAGACGCCCGCCGAGACCGCCCTTTTTCACGCTTGGCAGAAATGCGCCCATGACGAAGGCGTGACGCTGGACTGGCAGCACGTCGGCGGCGGCTCGGATGGCAATCTTCTCTCCGCCGCCGGCCTGCCCAATCTCGACGGCCTCGGACCGGTCGGCGCCCACCTGCACAGCGACCGCGAGCAGATCCAGCTATCCAGCCTCGCCAGACGCGCGGCCATCGCCGCGCGTTTCCTGATCAAAATCGCCCACGGCCATATCCCCTTTCCCGATGCAAAACACCCGACGTAACTGGATCGCCCTTTTGGGCTTTCTCACCGCCGCGTTTGCGGTCGCCGCCATCGGGGGCACCGCCACCGCGGGCAATGTGCGCGAGTGGTATCCGCTACTGAACAAACCGGCGTGGAATCCGCCCAGCTGGGTCTTCGGCCCAGCGTGGACACTTCTCTACATCCTGATGAGCATCGCGGCCTGGCGCATCTGGCAGCGGCGCGAACAACCCGGCGCACGCACTGCGCTTGGGGTGTATGGAGTCCAACTGGGATTGAACGCCCTCTGGTCAGTGCTTTTCTTCGGCCTGCGCAGTCCGGGGCTGGCCCTGGTCGAGATCGTCGTCCTCTGGGGCTGTCTTGGCTGGCTGCAGTTGGTTTTCTGGCGCATTGACCGCCTCGCTGGCTGGCTCTGGCTGCCCTACCTGCTCTGGGTCACTTTCGCTGCCGGTTTGAATACCGCCATCTTCGCACTCAACCGTTAGAAAAGCCCTTCGTCACCGCTATCGTCCGTTTGCAAAATTGTTATAACCCTGCCCATCCACGGCGGCTACCACTCAGTCGCACCCATTCTCCAAAATGAAATTCCTCACGCTACTCTTGTTCTCCGCAGGCTTGGTCCGCACTACCACCGTTCAGATGCAGGCTACCCCGCTCGCTGAAGCCATCACCCAGGCCGCCAAGGAACTCCCGGCTGGCGGCTTCGTGCTCGCCGAGTTGGTGGATGGCAAAATCACCTACGCCGCTGCGGGTCGCCCCAGCGCACGCCAAGACCTGCCGCCCGAGGCCATCATTTTCGAGATCGGCTCGGTCACCAAGATCTTCACCGGGCTCCTGTTCGCGCAAACCGTGCTCGATGAGAAGGCTACTTTGGATGACCCCATCGCGAAATATCTCCCGGCCGATCTGACGCTCGCCCCCGAGATCGCCGCCATCACGCTCGGCCAGCTAGCCTCCCACACCTCGGGTCTGCCGCGTTTGCCGGCTAATTTGAACCCCGCGAATCTGGCCGACCCCTACGCCGATTACACGGTCGAACAGCTCCATGCGTTCCTGAGCAGTCACCGGCTGGAAAAGCCGGCCCCGCACCCGTCGGCTTATTCCAATCTCGGCGCAGGCCTCCTCGGCCACCTCTTGGAGCGCATCCACGGCCTGAGCTTCGCCGCGTTGGTGGCGGAAAAAATCACCGGTCCCATCGGGCTCGATGACACTGCGATCGATTTGAATTCGGAGCAGCTTTCACGTTTTGCCCCGCCCCACTCCGGCAGCGTGCAGGTATCGACTTGGCATCTCGGGGTGTTACCCGGGGCCGGCGCGCGCCGTTCGACGGCCGCCGATCTGGCGTATTTCGCGGAGGCGCTGCTGGACCCAGCAAGCCCACTCGCCGCCGCCTTTGCCTTGGCCCGCCAGCCGTTCGGTCAGCATGGCCTGACCGGACTCGGGTTCATGATCGCCGACCGGAAAGGCGAAACGGTGTATTACCACGGCGGCGGCACGGGTGGCTTCCGCACCATTTTCGAAGTCAATCCTGCGGCCAAAAAAGCGACTGTCCTGCTGCTCAACAATGACGCGCCGGAGCCGGCGGCCATTGTCTCGGCCGCCAACCGCCCGCCACCGCCGCAGGTCGCGACCCCAGCCCAGAAGGAAGTGCCGCTCACGGTTGAGCAATTGCGCGCCTACACCGGCGTGTATGCGATCGACGCGGAGGGACGTTTCACCGCGGTGGTGGACCCCGCGGGCAACCTACGCATCCGTCTGACCGCCCAGCCGTTCCTGCCGGTGTTTTCTGCCGGCAACGACCGGTTCTTCGCCCGCGCGGTGCCGGCAGAGTTCCAGTTTACCCGCGATGCCGACGGCGTGATTAACAGTCTCACGCTCCACCAGGACGGCAACGAAGTGCCGGCCCAGCGCACGGGCGATGCACCCGCCGTGCTATTTCCGCCGGCCGAGGAATTGCAGGCCTATGCGGGCAACTACCAACTCGCCCCTGGGTTGATCTTCGAAGTTGCGGCCCGAGGCGCCCAGTTGCTGGTCAAAATCACCGGCCAGCCCATGTTCCCGGTCTTCACCACCGCGCCGGATCGTTTTGAATATGATGTGGTCGAGGCCGCCCTCACTTTCGAACGCGATGCCGATGGTCAGGTCACCGCCCTGATTCTGCATCAGAACGGCATGAATCAACGCGCCGCACGCCTGGCGAAGTAAAGCGGACCGAGAATTTTACTGATCCTAGAGATCGCTGTAGGAGAAGCCGCAAATCAGGAATTTTGATTCGGAATTGGGTTAATCCATCCGCGAGATCCGTGGTTAAATCCCGTGTGGGCTCAGCCTCGCGGCACGACGTAGCCAAACACCGCCACCCAGTGACAGCCACTGCCGGCGAGCACGAACAGATGCCAGATGGCATGGTGGTAGGGCAGACGTTTCCGGAGATAAAAAACCGTGCCCACCGTGTAGCAAAGCCCGCCTGCCACCAGCCAGAGTAGGCCGGCGGGGGGCAGGGATGCCATGAGCGGTTTGAATGCCACGATCACTAGCCAACCCATGCCAAGATAGATCAAGGTGGAGAAGACCCGGAAACGGCCGGCAAACCAGAACTTGAGCGTGATCCCCACAACGGCGAGACCCCACACAATCCCAAAGAGGCTCCAGCCCCAGGGTCCGCGCAAGGTCACGAGCAGGAACGGTGTATAGCTGCCGGCGATGAGCAGGAAGATGGCCGCGTGGTCAAATTTACGCAGCCGTTGCTTGAGCGGCGCCGGACGCATGGCGTGGTAGAGCGTAGACGCCGTATAGAGCGCGACCAGGCTGGTGCCAAACACCGCCGCACTCGTGATGTGCCACGCATCCCCGTGCAAAGCTGCCAACGTCACCAGCACGGCGAGACCCACGACGCTGAGTAAGATACCCAGCCCGTGCGTGAGGCTGTTGGCCAATTCTTCGCGTGGGGTGTAGGCAGTAGCCGACATGGGTCGAAGGTCGTCCGTCCCCAGTTGGGCTGCAAGCCTGCGCCTAAGCGCGGCCACACGCTAGGCATGGCGACCAAGAAACCGCGGGGTGGATGCGCACGCTGCTGCCAGCCGACCGGCCCAGCTCAAGCTAGGGGTGGTGACCTTACTCAAAGCAAAAGGCGGGGTTTTAAACCCCCGCCGTTCATCATCCACGGCGAAAGCCCCGCGGGCCAAGCAGCAAGTGCTTACGGGTTGTGGTCGATGGGGTCTTCCGGTTGCTGGTAGCGCGTGCGGTAGGTCTGTTTGCTCGCGGCGAGCTTGAGGAATACGTCCACCGGCACGACCTCGACCGGCTCGGTAAGGCTGTCAAAGATTTTTTTGACTTTCGCGATCGTGTTACTTTCACGGATGTGAATGAGCATAAAGTAAGGCCGCACGGGATTGAGCTGAATGAGCTCTTCCAAATCGGCCGCCGCCTCCTCGATCGGGCGGTTCACATCGAGGTAGTAGTCGTAGCTGATGAGTGGCTTGCCGTCGCGCAGATCAAAGGTGCGGGCACTGCCGTAGCCGTTGATGAAGCCGAGCGCATCGGGGAATTCCTCATAGTAACGGTCCACAACTTCTTTCGTGAGATCGGTGTTACCGACGTGCCGGTTGCCTTCGGAATAGTCCATGATTTCCATCACGTTGAGATCGAGTTCGGCCATGAGCTCGCGCGCGGTGGCCATGAGCGGCGGAAATTTGTCCGCGGGGATGGACTTGGGATACATGTAGCCGGGGCCACTGAGACCACCGACGAAGTAGTCGTTGGGCGATTTGTCCTCGTAGAAAAACTGCAAGGCGACCGGGTTCAGCCGCAGCCAGCCCATGAGGACCTGCCAGCCGTAGGGAATCTCGCCGCGGCCAGGCTTGGTCCACGTGCCGATGCCCATCGCATCGGTCGCGAGCGCGGCGATGTAGACCTTGTTCTCCGCCTGGAGCGTCTCGCCGGGCTTCACGTTGTGGTTGTTCTTGAACTTGAAATCCGGCGTCAACGGAATCTGGCAGGTGTAGGAGACGTTGGGCAGGTTGTGCAGGCCTTCCATCTTGAGGCCGAGGTTGCCGGTGAGCGTGGTGTGTTGGCCCTCGGTATCCTTGGCGTAGGAATGCCAGCCGATGACCGTGCTCGTCGGGTTCTGGCGCTTAAGCAGATTGGTCAGCAACCCCAACTCGTCGGGGTGCGCGGGATTCGCCGAGAGATCGGCACAGAACGCGCGCTGCATGATGGCGAAGTCGGCGACCCCAGGCTGCATCTCCATGCCGGCATGCCCGCCGAGGACGGCGTAGTAATCGCGTGTGCAGCGGTCCCAGTATTTCTCGACTGCCCATGAGTAGATTTCGAAATCGGTTTTACCGCGGAAAATGCCCCGCAGATCCTCAATCTTTTTTAGGCCGTGCTTCTCGGCGAGCGGGATGAGCTCCTCACTGACGACCAAAGCGTCGAGCACACCGGCGGCGGTGAAGGCGACGTTGACCGAGGTGCGGACCTCGCGGTCCCAAACGACGTAGCCCTTGGCGTATCTGGCGTATAGCGCGAGCGCGGCGTCGGCATCGTTGAGGCCGAGGCGATTGAACTTCGTGCCGTGCCGTTTCTCCATGAAGGTGATCAGCGGACGGACAGTTTCCCACTGCCAGTGGGTCGGATATTCAAGATAGATGCGCGGATAGTCGCGGTTGGCCAGACCCTGCAAAGAGATCAGGAGGACATTGACGGGGATGTCGCCATCCATGCGCCAGTTCTCAGAAAGCGGGATGATGGTGGCTTCAGCCGGGGCGCGTTCCACCCGGGTCGGGACGGGCTGGGTCAGGGCAGTCGCGGTGATCGCGAGGGCGAGAATCAAGGAGAGAAAATTTTTCATGGCAGGTGAAATCAAGGGTTCACACGTTCGAAGACATAGACGACGGGCCGGTTACGCGTGCTGCGCAGCTCGGTGAGCGTGAGCTGGGCGCCGTTGGTCGAGACCTTGTAATCGCTGAGAGTATTGACCTCGCGGGGACCCTGCTGGGTATCGAGCACGAGATCGGTGCTCAGGCGCAGTAGGCGGCCACCATCGAGCCACTCGGCGCGGATTTTCTTGGTTTTATCGCCGCCCATGTAGGCGCCGAGATGACGGTTGTCGGGCCAGAAATCGGCTGGCACGACATTCACCGCTGTCGCAACGTTGATCGGGGTGACGTCTTCATAAACGCGGCGACCCCAGGCGAGTTTGCGCTTGATGGTGACG
>JBDNGL010000157.1:0-27894 GCA_041689285.1 Opitutaceae bacterium | reverse complement strand
GTCCCCGCGAACCGAGCCCCGGCCCACAGGCACGCGGGCCCTCCAAATTCCTTCGTCCGCGCTTTCGGGTGGAGGTTATACAGATAGGCACTTAACCGCGCTGGACCTCCCCGGCTGGTTTGTCATCTATTAGATGACAAATCCCAAAACCATGTCCTCCCTGCCCCCACCCACACCCCAAGGCCTCAAAATCATCGGCGAAGTCATCCTCAGCTTGTATGAAGTCGCCTTGCGCGCAGCCCGGCACCCGCCGGCCGGCGCACGCAAACGCCTTCTAGGCCGTCCCCCAAGCGGCCTGACCCTGCATTCCCGCCACGCCACCCCGCTCTGGAACGAGCTGGTGGCGCAGGCGAGACCCTGGCTCCGCCAACGCGGGCAGCAGGCCCATCTCGGTCGCCTGCTAGGCGTGCCCCGGCAGCGAATCCACGCCTGTCTCATCGCCCGAAAGGCCTGCCTCGACACGGAGCGCTCTTTATTGCTGCTGTGCTGGATTGTCGCCCAGCGCCAAGGTCGCGATCTCCTGGCCTGAGGCGCTTCGTTTGTCATCTATTAGATGACAAACCGTGGAGCCTGTGTGCCTGCCCGGTGGCCTCGCGGCAGGGGTTGCAGCGGGCGGGAAATCACTTTCTGTTAAGTGCCGATGTCACCCACGCTCCTCGTCCTCGCTGCCGGCATGGGCTCCCGCTACGGCGGCCTCAAGCAGCTCGATCCCGTCGGGCCCTCCGGAGAAACCGTGCTCGACTACGCGGTGTTTGACGCGCTGCGCGCCGGGTTTGGCCGGGTGGTGTTCATCATCCGGCGCGATTTTGAGGAGGTCTTCCGCGCGCAGATCGGGGCGAAATACGCCGGTCGCATCGCCGTGGACTATGTTTTTCAGTCAGTCGATGCGCTGCCAGCTGGCTTCACCCCGCCGCCGGACCGCGAAAAACCCTGGGGCACCGGCCACGCCGTGTGGTGCGCCCGCGAGACCGTGCGCGAGCCTTTCGCCGTCATCAATGCTGACGACTTTTACGGAGCCGACTCGTTTGGACAGCTCGGTAAATTTCTGACAAGCAAGGCCGCCACGCCACGCGGCTTCGATCCCATGTCGGGCCACCGCAGCCCGCGGACCCTCGCCGCCCAATTCGCGATGGTTGGATTCAAGCTAGCGAATACCTTGTCCGAGCACGGCGCCGTCTCGCGCGGCCTCTGTCAGGCCGGGTCGGATGGATTGCTCAGCTCGATCGTTGAGCACACTGGCATTCTGTCCGAGGAAATCGGCGTCGGCAAAAAATACGCCGGCACCGAAATCGCCTCTCTGAACTGCTGGGCCTTTACCCCCGCCTTATTTGCCGGGCTCGACGCGCAACTGCGCAGCTTCCTCGCCGAGCGGAGTCGCGAAACCAAAAGTGAGTTTTATCTCCCGGCCGCCGTCTCTACCCTGATCACTTTCGGGGCCGCCACCGTCAAAGTCCTGCCCACCGAGAGCAACTGGTTTGGCGTCACCTACCGTGAGGACAAACCCCGAGTCGTCGCCGCCCTCGCTGCGCTGGTGCGGGCAGGACAATATCCGGGAAAACTGTTTTGACCCTTTCACGGTTCTACCCGGACTCCTGAATCCGTGTCATCAGTGGTAAAGAATTTCATGACCGACTGGCCCATCCTCAAATCCTACACCGGTGATCATCTGGCGCGCGTCGCGCTGCCCGTCGGCGGCATCGGCACCGGCACAGTCTCGTTCTGCGGTTGTGGCGCCTGGCGGCACTGGGAGGTGGCCAATCGTCCGGCCAAGGGTTTCACGCCCATTGGGCAGGGCCGGGCCGCGCCCTTTTTCGCGCTGCACGCCGCCAAACGTGGAGCCGCGCCGGTCACGCGGCTGCTGGAAGGGCCCCTGCCCATCGGCGAATGGGAAGGCGCCGAAGGCGCCCCGATGCCCAATGCCGGCCTCCCCCGCTTTCACCGCGCCAAATTCCACGCCGTTTATCCGCTGGCCCAACTTGAACTGACGGACCCGGCGGTGCCCGTGCAGGTCACGATGCAGGTTTTCAATCCGCTCATCCCCGGCGACAGTGCACGCAGCGGTCTGCCGGTGGCACTCGTGCGCGTGGTGTTGCGCAACCCGTCGCGCGTGCCCATGCGCGCCGCCGTCGCCGCCGTGCTGCCAAATTTTGTCGGGATGGACGGCTTCGCACTGCAGCCCGATGAATTTCGCGGTAAACTCGATCCCACCGGCGCCAAAGCCAACGTGAACGCCCACCGCCGCGCCGCTGGTTTGGAGGGCATTGTGCTCAGCTCAAATGGGGTCGCGATCGATCATCCCGCCCGGGGCACCCTCGCCCTCGCCACCACCGCCCAGCGTGGGGTCACCCACCGCACGGCCTGGGCCGAATCCGGCTGGAGCGACGCCCTGCTGGATTTCTGGGACGATTTTTCCGCCGACGGCAAACTCGAACCACGCACCGCCATCACGGACACCCCGACCGCCTCACTCGCCGTCAGTGTAGAAGTGCCGCCGGCCGGTGAACGCGTGATTGATTTCGTGCTCGCATGGCATTTTCCCAATCGCGAGGCGTGGGGCTCACCGGCCGGGGAAAAACCCGCCCTCGTGGGCAATTATTACACAACGCAATTTGCAGACGCTTGGACCGCCGCCGCCTACGCGGTCAAGCATTGGGCGACGCTCGAACGCGACACGTTGACGTTTGTGCGCAGTATCACCGATTCCGACCTGCCGTCCGAGGTGTGCGAGGCCGCGCTCTGCAACCTCTCGACCCTGCGCTCACAAACCTGCTTTCGCACCGCCGACGGTCGCTTCTTCGGCTGGGAGGGTTGCTTTGACCGCAAGGGTAGTTGCCACGGCAGCTGCACGCATGTGTGGAATTACGAGCACGCCACCGCGCAACTGTTTCCCGATCTCGCCCGCTCAATGCGCGAGACAGAATTTTCCGACTACGCGATGTTCGACGACGGTCTCATGGGGTTCCGCGTCGGCCTGCCGCTCAAACCCGGCACGAGCCACCGGCACGCCGCCGCCGATGGTCAGATGGGCTGCTTGCTGAAATTGCATCGCGAATGGCGTTTGTCGGGCGACACCGTCTGGCTGCGCTCGCTCTGGCCGCAAGCCCGCCGCGCGCTGGAATTCGCCTGGCTGCCCGGCGGCTGGGACGCCGATCAGGACGGCGTGATGGAAGGCTGCCAGCACAACACGATGGACGTAGAGTATTTCGGTCCGAATCCACAGATGGCCTCGTGGTATCTCGGCGCGCTGCGCGCTACGGCCGAGATGGCCCGGGCCTTGGGCGAGGCGGATTTCGCCGCGAAGTGCGAGGCGCTCTTTGCCCGCGGACGCACCTGGGTTGAAGCCAATTTGTTCAATGGCGATTACTATGAGCATCACATCCGTCCAGTGAAAAACTGGACCGAGGTGCGCGCGGGTCTCGCCATCGGCATGGGCACCAAGGACCCGGCCAATCCAGATTTTCAGCTTGGTGCCGGCTGTCTCGTGGACCAACTCGCCGGGCAAGTGAATGCGCATTTCGAAAACCTCGGCCATCTCCTCGATCCGGAGCACGAGCGCGAGGCGCTCCGTGCCGTGCTGACGCACAATCGCCGGCTAGGCTTCGACGCGCACTTCAACCACATGCGCAGTTACGTGCTCGGCGATGAGACCGCACTGCTCATGGCATCCTATCCCCGCGGGCAACGGCCGACGCGACCGTTTCCTTACTACACCGAGGTGATGACGGGCTTCGAATACTGTGTCGCGGTGCACCTACTCCAAGAAGGGATGACGCGGGACGGCCTGAAGGTTGTGCGCGACATCCGGGCCCGCTACGATGGCCGCAAGCGCAACCCCTTTGACGAGGCCGAGTGCGGCCATCACTACGCGCGCGCCATGGCGAGCTGGGGGCTGATTGCCGGTCTCACGGGTTTTCACTATTCGGCGCTCACCGGCAGCCTGCGGCTCAGTTTGCCCAAACGGCGGGCGCGTTGGCCGTGGTCCAGCGGTTATGCATGGGGCACTGTCGTCGTCACGCCCAAGGAGCGCCATATCGAGGTCACCCTCACCCTGCTTCATGGGCGTCTTGAGCTCCGTGCACTCGGCGTCGGGCCCGGCCTATTCGTGTTGCCACGCCGGAAAATACTCGCTCTCGGCCGACCGGTCGCGTTTCAAGTCCCGCTTCCCCTATGAGTAGCACGCCTGTTCCCGCCCACTTCGCCGCCGTTCTCAGCGAGTTCCCCCTGCCGGGTCGTCTGGTATCAGCAGCCCCTTACGGCAGTGGTCATATCAACGACACCTATTTGGCGGTCTACGACGACGCCCGACCGACGCCGACGCGCTACGTTGTCCAGCGGATCAATCACCATATTTTCAAAAATGTGCCCGCGCTAATGGAGAACGTGCAACGCGTCACCACTCATCTCGCCGCTAAGGATGGCCCCGACTCCCGCGCACTGGCCTTGGTGTCGGCCAACGACAGTCGGGCGGTGATCCAAGACGAGTTCGGTGGCTGGTGGCGTCTTTATGATTTCGTCGAGGGCGCCCATACGGTGGACCGCGTCACCAACGAAGCGGAGGCCCGCGAGGCCGCCACGGCCTTCGGCAATTTTCAGGCTCAACTCGCCGACCTGCCCGGCGGCCGCCTGCAGGAAACCATCCCCAATTTTCATCACACCCGCAGCCGGTTTGAGAACTTTCGTCGTTCCCTCGCCGAGGACAAGGTCGGTCGTGCCGTGGAGGTGCCAGCCGAAATCAATTTTGCCTTTTCACGCGAAGCCGATGCTGACGTCCTGTTGAATCTCCTTGCCAAAGGCGAGGTTTCCGAACGCGTCACGCACAACGACACGAAGATCAACAACGTCATGCTGGACGACGTCACCCACCGCGCCGTCGCCGTCATTGATCTCGACACCGTGATGCCCGGGCTACCGCTCTACGATTTCGGCGAGATGCTGCGCACCTCCGCCAGCGCCACCGCCGAGGACGATCCGGTCGCGGAAAATATGCGAATCGTGCTGCCGTATTTCCGTGTCCTCGTCGAAGGCTACCTCGCCTCCGCGGTCGGCGGTGTGCTCAATGCCACCGAACGCGCTCAACTCGGCTTTGCGGGCAAACTCATGGCCTACGAGAACGGCCTCCGTTTCCTCACCGACTACCTGCAGGGCGACACCTATTACAAAATCAAGCATCCGCGCCACAATCTCGACCGTTGCCGCACGCAATTCGCGCTCGTCCGCGACATCGAAATCAACCAGTCTGAAATGAACCGCATCTTGGAAAAAGTCGCGGGCCGCTGAGGGCGCTAAACGCACTGCTTCATGAAATTCTCCCGCCCGGAAGCCGATATTTTCCTGCCGAATCCCGCCGGTATCGACCCCGCGGCGGCCCTCGCCCGCACGACCCATCTCTGTGTCATTGCGCACCAGGATGACATTGAGATCAACGCCTACCCGGCCGTCACCGACTGTTACGGCCGCGCCGACCAGTTTCTCACCGGTGTGGTCGTGACCAACGGCGCCGGTTCCTCACGCAGCGGCCCGTTCGCCAATTTCACTGATGCGCAAATGCGTGCAGTGCGGATTGAGGAGCAGCGCACGGCCGCTCGGCTCGGAAAATACAACCTGCAACTGCAACTTGCCCACCCCAGCGCCGATGTGAAAAGGCCTGACCATGCCGGCGTGCAGGCCGATCTGCGCACGATTTTTTCTGCGTGCCGCCCGCAGGTAGTCTATCTCCACCAGCCTCTCGACAAACACGATACGCATGTCGCCGTATGCTTGCGTTGCCTAGAAGCGCTCCGCTCCCTGCCACCTGCCCAACGCCCTGCCCGCGTGCTGGGCATCGAAGCGTGGCGCGGACTCGAGTGGCTGCTGGACGCTGATAAAATCGCCTTGGATTGCAGCGCCCAGCCGGAACTCGCCCTCAAACTCATGCAGGTGTTTGCCTCCCAGATCGCCGGCGGCAAACGCTACGCCACGGCGGCACTTGGCCGCCGACAAGCGAATGCGACTTTCCACACCGCGCACGCCACCGATCAGTTCACCTCGATCGCCTGGGCCGTGGACCTCACCCCACTCGTCGTCGACGATAAACTTTCCGTGGAAACTTTCACCCTAGGCCAAATTGATCGTGTTCGTAACGAGGTCGTGGCGCGGCTCGCAAAATTGTCCTAGCGATAACCGTATTTACCGCCGAGCGCGAGGCACTCAGTCATTGGCAAGATGGCCTCCGAACACGCTGGATGACGTAACGAAGTCGCCGCCACGCAGACGCCGAGTTCTAGGCAACGACCAATCGTCCAGACTTCATGCAATCCGTAGAGCACGCCGGCAGCAAAGGCATCACCTGCGCCCACGGTCCCAGCGATTTCCCCAGCTGGTAGTCGCACGCTACCTTGATGATGCACCACACCGTCGCGGCCCACTGCACAGGCCCCTTCTGGAAAATGCAAAATCACCCAGTCGTGCACGCCGGCGGCAAGCAAACGCCCGCCGGCCGCCGTCACCTTGGCCCGATCCATGGTTTCCCCGCGGCCGAAGCTGAGACCGGTAAGTTTCTCGGCCTCGTAGTCGTTGGTAAACAACACATCCACCTGCGGCAGCACGGGCAGCACGACCGATTGAAAACGGTCACTGTTCTCGCTCACACAATCGAGCGAAGTGCGCAGTCCTGCCGCCCGCGCCGCCGCCAGCACCTCCGCCGCCCGTGGAATCCCCTCGGCACCGGGCGCGTCCAGCGCATCGAGGAGTAACAGGTAGGCGAGGTGGAAATGACGGGCCGCGGTCGCTTGAAAATCGAAATGCTGCGGCGCCAACCGGGCATTCGCCCCGCGGTTGTGGAAAAACGTCCGCCGCGCGGAGCCGCGCACAGTCATCACATCGGTGTAACCGGTCGCCACGCCGGCCAAGGGGCGCAGTTGCGCCGAGTCGATCCCCTGCGCCGCGCAGTCGGCCAGGATGGCGCGGCCGTTCTCGTCGTCGCCCACGAGGCCAATGCCAGCGAGGGGAAAGGGCGCCTGCAGCTTCGCGAGATCTTTCAGCACGTTGTAAGGGCCGCCACCGTTGTGGGCCGACTGCCCGAGGATGTTGGCGAGTCCGTCCTGCGGCGGCCACGCATCAATGAGCTTAACGTGATCAATGAGCCAGTTGCCGGCGGCGATGATACCCGAGCGCATGGGTTTCAGGTTTCCGCCGTCAGACGCATGGCGGAGGGTTCATCCTCCTCAATACCGGGGAAGCGGCCGACCCCGGAGTTGAGGAAATAATTGTCATGCAGGTCGTCATTCGCCGTGGACACTTCGCCGAGGATACACTCCTCGCTCGTCGGGTAAAATTCATGCCAGATCCCGGGCACGAGGGTGACCCGCGAACCCGCCGCCAGCGTGAACGGCTCGCCGGGGTGCACGGCGGTCGGCACGCCATTAAGCGGGACCAGCAGGCCGGGCTGCGCCTTGGTACCGGGAACGGGCTTTTTTGGCCAGAGCTTCAGAGTCAGCTCGCCAGCGCGACAGATGATGTCTTCCTTTTTCTGCGCGTGTGTGTGACACGGTGTGGTTTGGCCGCGCCGCGCATACATGAGCTTCTCGCAATACTCCGGCTCGGTCGCGAGATTGACGAGCGTCAGGCCGAAGCGCGGGAAATCCCGCAGGCCAAAGTCGGTGATGTCCCAGCGCGGGACGGGTGGCAGCGCCCAGTGGTGACGGGCGAAACAGACGTGGGCCGCACGGTAAGCGGCATTAATCTCGGAGCGTTTCATTCTAAATTTCGTGGGCAGGTATCTGCTAATCCACGCTAATTGACGCTAATAAATTCAGAGACGAAACAGTCGCCAGTGCTCAGGTGTGCCAGCCACGCTATGGGTTCTAACTTTAGACCTTGAAGCGCGTTCATCAGCGTAAATTAGCGGTTCTCATCCGCGGTTGTAGGTTCATGAGGCGAGATTAGAAAATGCGAGGTCCACCACCTCGAGCCCGGCGCGAGATGTCCGCCGCAGCCAGTGACAAACGCTCCCACTCGGTCACTCGCCAGTCGCTAGGATTTTCAGGGGGGGCTTTACGAATTTTGAATTGGGGTGAACGCATCAGGGTAAATAAAACTAATTCAGGACCACACATTATTTGGAGGGACGCGGTTTATACACCAGCGCTAGCCGTGCCCATCCGGGTGCTCCGTGGCTAAATCTCATGGGTCTGATTCAGAGCGTGACGATTCGCTGCTCCCCGTGCGAGGCCAGGGCGGCGGCCCAGATTTCGTGATGGGCCACGGCTTCGTCGGGTGTGGCGCAGCCGAATTTGTCACCGAGCAACCCGGCGCGCTCGGCGATGAAGGCCGCCCACATTTGCTGGAGAATATCAGGAAACCCGGGTTCAAAAATCCCGCCGGTGATCGTCTTGAATGGCGTGCCGAAACCAAGGTCGGTCTTTTCCCACCACTGCTCCTTGTCACGTCGGAAGGTCCAGAAGGTTTTGGGTTCCTTGGTGGAAAATCGCACGCCACGCTCCGTGCCGAGCACTTCAAAAATCCAGGTGTTTGTCTCGGTCGGCGCGAGTCGTTTCATCTCCAGAGTCAGCGGGGTCGCGTGGCCGGCGATCGGCGCGGTGCAATGCAGCATGGCGTTATCCCACGTGTCGCAGGCCGCCATCCCGCCTTTGCCGTCGGGACGCTCGGGATAGATTTTTTGGAGCTGCGCGTAAACCGTCGTGGGCTTCCAACCGAGCCGCAACGGCACATGGGCCACGTGCATCCCCAGATCGCCCATCACGCCGATTTTCCCGCAGTATTGCGTCTGCCGCTTCCAATTGATCGGCTTCAGCGGATCCAGATCGCTTGAATGCAGGAAGGCGCATTTCGCCTCGAGCACGCGGCCAAGCGCGCCGCTCGCGGCCAGCTGCCAGGCGCGGTGCACGCCGGGCAGGAAGGGAAACTCCGAGGACACGCGCACAAACCGTCCAAGTTTTTTCGCCTCATCGCGGAGGCGGCGGGCGGCCGCGAGATCGATGCCAAAAGGTTTTTCGGCGAAGAGATCTTTACCGGCCCGCAGCACCTCAAGATAGATTTCCTCGTGCAGATGATGCGGCACCGCGACATAGACCACGTCGATATCATCCCGGTTGAGGAGGTCGCGGCGGTCGGTGACCAGATGCTTGACGGACGGCACTTGGCGGAACCATTCCAGCAAGCCGGGCTGGAGATCACAGACTCCCGTGAGTTCAGCCCGCACGGGAAAGTCCACCAACGCAAACCAGCGGGCGAGCGCACTCGCCGCCTCGCGGCCCATGAGACCGCCGCCGATAATACCGATACGCACGGATGCAGAGGTTGCCATGGGGAAAGCTCGCCGGCAGACGTTACCGCATAAAGCGCATCGCCTGCACGGCGGACACGCCATCATGCACCACCGCCATCAACGCCTTGGTGATGGCCTCAGGCTTGGGGTGTTGAATGATGTTGCGACCATAGACGATACCGGACGCACCTTGCTTGAGCAGTTCCTCGGTGCGCACGAGAATTTCGGCCTCGGGCGCCTTGCTGCCGCCGCGCACCAACACCGGGATGTCGCCGGCCACTTCGATCACTTTGTGATACTGGAGAACATCATCGGTGGGATCCGCCTTAATGATGTCGGCGCCGAGTTCGACGGCCTGACGGACGAGCGGGATGATTTTACCCGCATCACCGTCCACCATGTAGCCGCCAGCCTTGGCGTTGGGCTGGAAGACCAGTGGCTCGATCATCAATGGCATGCCGTATTGCTCGCACTGCGGTTTGAGCCGGAGAATATTTTGAATACATTGATCCGCGACCTCGGGCTGATCGGGAATGCGGAAGAGGTTCACCACCACGCAGGCGGCATCGAGCCGCACAGCTTGCAATACCGGTTCCTCAATCATGCGGGAGTAGAGGGTGCGGGGCAGCGAGTTGCCGTAAACATTGGCCACGTCGGTGCGCAGCACGAGCGCCGGTTTGGGCCGGAGCGGGACGCGCTGGAGTTGCGGGGCCTGACCAATGGTGAGCTGGATGGCATCCGGCGCGGCGGCGACCAGCGTCTCGACCGCTTTGCGGATATTCTCGATGCCGCCGAGGAAGGCGCCTTCGTTGAAGAAGCCGTGGTCGAGTGCCACATCGAAGCAGCGGTTGGTCTTGGGATTGAACAGACGATAGAGACGGGCGATTTTCATGAGAAAAAATTAACTTAGATTCGCGTGCGCAGCGGCCAAAAGAGATTTTTGCTCCGTGGAGAGCACGCGGTCGGTGACCACGTGAGTAAATGCCTTCCACGGCGCAAAGGACAAGGGCGCAAGTTGATCCCATTTGGCGGCATCCGCCACGAGAATGCGTTGCCGGGACCGCCGGAGCACCTCGGTCTTCAGTGCCGCATCGCTCAACTCGGCCGTAGCCGGACCCTGCTGGGCTAGGATGCCGGAACAGCCGACCACGGCAGCATCAAAGGCGAGATGCTCAAGCCAGCTTTGGGCGAGAGCACCGGTCAGCGCTAGGCTTTGCGGGCGTACCATACCCCCGATCCCCACCACCATCGCGCGCGCTTCTCCGGCCAGCGCCATTAATGGCACCGAGTTCGTGAAAATCTGCAATTTGGCCCG
This sequence comes from Opitutaceae bacterium, assembly GCA_041689285.1. Classification (GTDB taxonomy): domain Bacteria; phylum Verrucomicrobiota; class Verrucomicrobiia; order Opitutales; family Opitutaceae; genus UBA2377. Next base: position 17,314 of record JBDNGL010000157.1, on the reverse strand, counting down.
GTTCAACAAAGCCCGTCCCACTTCTAGGCAAGTGGTGCCGCCATCAATGAACACCACGCCATGATCGGGCAGCAATGCAGCCGCGCGCCGCCCCAGATGACCCTTGGCGCCAGTGGCCCGGTTGGCTTTTTGCTCATAAGTGGGTTCGCCCAAAGAAAAATCGCTCGGCACGACACCCCCGTGCGTGCGCCGCAATAGCCCCCGCTCCGCCAGCTGCGTCACATCCCGCCGCAAGGTCGCGGGCGATACCCGCAGACGCGTGCACAATTCCCCTGCGGCCAACCCGCCGGCCTCTGCGAGTAGCGCGAGAATCGCGCGCTGTCTTTCGGGAGCTATGATGCTGCTGAGAATCAATCCCTCGCCCTCACATCTGCCAACCTAAAGCACCAAGATCGCTCATTTCGCTCAACTACGATCGGCTGCTATAAGTTTTATCAACGATTTATAGCGGAAAGTTGGATTGCGTCAGGATTCTGCCATTCCTCAAGTTTAATTGTATATTGATGTTTATTATAGACTTAACTACTTTTTGACAGGCCTTGACGTCCATTTTTCGCACTGTGTGGTGCTCTTTATCTCTGGTCTGGATTGCCTTGGTCGGGCTCCTAGTTCACCTTCTCACTTCTAAAAATGCCCGCCGTCTCGACCGAGCTCTTCGTCATCTGCTGTCTTTTGCTCGTCAACGGCCTGCTCGCCATGGCGGAAATTGCCATCGTCTCCGCCCGCAAAGGCCGCCTCCTAACGTTGGCCGAACAAGGTAATGCCCGGGCTCGCATCGCGCTGGGCATCGCGGAAAAACCCACCCGGTTTTTGTCCACCGTGCAGGTCGGTATCACCCTGATCGGGATTCTCGCCGGTGCTTTCGGCGGCGCCACATTGGCCGATAGCGCCAGTGCCTGGATCGCCCAATTCAGCTTCCTCGCCCCTTATGCCGACCTGCTCGGCATCGTGCTTATCGTGACTGTCATCACCTTGGCTTCCGTCGTGGTAGGCGAACTCATTCCCAAGCGCCTCGCGCTCCACAGTCCCGAGCGGGTGGCCATCGCCTTGACGGGGCCGATCGGAGTCTTTTCCCGCCTCGTCGCCCCGGTGGCCAACGCCCTTGCCTTCATCACCGATCGTGTGCTGCGCCTCGTTGGCATCGGCGAGCCGGTGGACGCGCCCATCACCGAGGACGAAGTGCGCAGCTTGATCCGGAAGGGCATTGATGCGGGCAATTTCCACCACGCCGAGGAGCAAATGGTCGAGGGCGTGCTCGCGCTCGACCAATTATCCGTCACCGCGCTCATGACCCCGCGACCGAAGATCGTCTTTCTCAATCTCGATGACCCCGACGAGGTGAACTGGCGCAAGATCGTCGCCAGCGGCCACTCCTATTTCCCCGTTTATCAAAGCAGCCGCGATCAAGTCGTCGGCATGGTGGCGGTCAAGGCACTCTGGGCGCACTCCGCCATCGGCCTGCCCACCACGCTGAAAAATCTCCTCGTGCCGCCCTTGATCGTACCCGAAACGCTGACCGCCGCCGCCCTCCTCGAGCAGTTCAAAAAGAGCGGCAAACACCTCGCCATTATCAACGACGAATTTGGCACCGTCGAGGGCCTCGTCACCCTGAAGGATGTGCTCGAAGCCATCGTCGGCGACCTGCCCGACTTGAATCGCCGCAATCAACCCGCCGCCAAACAGCGCGAAGACGGTTCGTGGCTCATCGACGCCACGCTCACCACCGAGGAACTCAAGGAGCTCCTCAGCGTCAACGGCGACCTGCCGCATGAAGATACGGCGGATTTTCAGACTCTGGGGGGATTTGTGATGACCCATTTCGGCCGCATCCCGGCTGCCGGCGATCATTTCGATTGGGCCGGCTGGCGCTTCGAGGTCGTGGACATGGACCGCCACCGCATCGACAAGGTGCTCCTCGCGCGCCTGCCTGCCGCGGCCACGCAGAAAGCCTCCGCTTGAGCGGCGCGGTCGGCTTGCGAGCAACTTGGGGGCAAATACCCGTTGCCAAACCACCGGGGCGACCTGACGGTCGGGGTGCAGCCATGAACGACCCATGCAAGACTTCTTCACCGGCCAACCCACCTGCATCCAAGGCGGTCGCCTCCCCACGGCCGCAGAAGGAAGCGCGCTTCACGACGATCACCGGCGAAGACTGGAAGCGCTCGATCGTTTCGTCGCGGCAGCGGCGAGCGTCGGCATCGGCACGGATCCAGACGATGACCTCGTCCACTGGGGACCCGACGAAATAGGCCTGCTGGCGGCAGCGGACCCCCTGTGGCAGGAACTGGACGCGGCCTCTCGGGCCTTTCGGGTCACCTTGCCCCTGCTGGCATTGGAAGACTTCGGTTTCCCTTCCGAAGTGGAAGACCTGCTGGGTGAGGCCAGCCCCCACCTACGCCCGATCAGCAGCGGGGTGGAGGCGACGGCCTTTGAGGCGGCCGACCGCTCCATCTATAAGTTTTTTATGCCACGGACAGGGGGACGCATCGGCGGCAGTTTCGCCTTTCACCGCGGAGAAGAGACGGCCCTGCTCGCGGTGGCCAATGATGGCAGCTACCGGGCCATGCTGGAAAAATTCGACCTCATTCTTCGCCTCGAAGGCATGCCAACCGAGGTGCTGGGCGTGACCCGCCGCGATGGCATTCTCATCACCAAGCAAACCTTGGGCGAACTCCTGCCCGAGGGCGCCGACACCTCTGGCGTGCAACCCCCGGCACTCATCCCCATCCCGGCGCGCTTCCTGCGGGCCCACCGAGATCACCCTCGGCTGTTTTTTAGGGATGACGAACCTTGGCTAGTGGCCGACCTCCACGCCAAGAACCTCGTGCGCGCCACCGACGGCCGGTTGCGCGCCATCGACCTGCTCGCCGCGCGTTTGCCACGCGACCTTATCGCCGCCGAGCCGTTCATCGCCGATTGGCTCGACCGCGTGCGGCTCGATCCCACCGCTTCCGCCCTGCCCGGCTCAGCCGACGACGAATTGTAAGCCCGGGCAGCCGGCGCGGATTACCGCGCAGCGATGGCTTTCAGCACATCGGCCGCCTGCTGGTTGGTCGAGGCGCTGTAATCCGCCCAGATGATCTTGCCGTCCTTGATCAGGAAGGCCGAGCGCTTGGCGAAGCCCATCGTGGTCGGCACGCCGAACGCCTCCACCACCCGCTTGTCGTGATCGGCGATGAGCGTAAAGGGCAGGTTGTATTTGGCTTTGAATTTCGCCTGGGCCTCGGGCCTGTCGGTGCTCACACCGATGACGTTCACCCCTTTGTCGGTGAGATCCTCAAAGGCATCACGCAGCGAGCAGCCTTGGGCGGTGCATCCCGGGGTGTCGGCTTTCGGATAAAAATAAACCAGCGTGTAGGGCTGCTTGGCATAGACATCGGCGAGGGCGATAGGCGCACCGGTTTCGGTGGGGGCGGTGACGTTGGGGGCGTCGGCGCCGACGGCCAACGGTTGAGCGGAGGAGAATAACGACATGGTGAAAAATGCGGCCAAGGCGAGGAAGAGACGGAGTTTCATGAACGTCCATTCATACTCTATCGCGAGGTTTCCGCAAGCCGGCCGCTCATTCCTCTATTTCCGGCTGGCGCACGGATGACCGGCAGCTAGGAGTGTCGCCACCCCCATGCAATTCCCCGCCGACCCCGTCCGCACCACCCTCACCGCCGCACAGATCGCCGACTTCGCTGAGCGCGGTTATCACCTCCACCCCGGCGTTTTTTCGGACGCGGAAGTGGCACAGATCAACACCGCCGCCGATCGCGTCATCGCCCGGGATTATGACAAGGGCGCGCCACCCGATGGTTACACCGGTCGCGGCAGCGACCCGCTCGCGGTCGTCAAAATCGACAACGCTTGGAAAGCCGACTCCACTCTGGCCGATGCCGCCTTGTGTCCGCGCCTCGGGCACCTCGCGGCCCAGTTGATCGGCGCGCCCGGCATCCGCCTGTGGCACGACCAGTTACTCGACAAACCCGCACACGGCGGCCGCGTCATCACCTATCACCAGGATTGGGCCTACTGGCAGATGATTGCCGAATGCGCCACGGTCACCTGCTGGATCGCGCTCGACGATGTGCGGCCTGACTCAGGACCGATGGTCTTTCTCGAAGGCTCGCACAAACTCGGCGTCTGGACCCTACCCATGGGCATCACCGGGGACGATGCGCAAAAGCCAAATCTACCCGCCGGGTTCAAGACCCGCGAGGTGCCCGTCATTATTCCCAAGGGCAGCGTCTCTTGCCACCACGGCCTGCTGCTGCATGGCAGTGATCGCAATTTCTCCGCGTTTCGGCGCCGCGCCTTGGTCTCGCACGTCATGTCCACGGCCTGCACCTACCGCCCCGGCCAGACCCACATGAACGAGGCACTGATGCAGGCCCAGCCCGATTGCCCCGCCCCCGGCGAAAAATTCCGCGGTCCCCAGTTCCCGACCATCTGGCCGGCAAGCAACTAGCCTACCGGCGTCAGCACTTTCGCCGCGGTCTGGGCCTTGAGGCAGAGCTCGGCGGCCTTGAAGGCGTGCGCTTGCGTCATCGCCTGCTCCGTGCGGTTGAGGCAGTCGAGGATGAGTTCGCCGAAAAAGCGGAAGCCCACCTGCCCCGTGACACTGAAGCGCTGCTCACCCTTGTCATCCACGAGGATGAGGTTGTCGCCTGTCGCGCTGTGCCCCACGTCGAGGTATTTGCGCAACTCGATGTAACCCTTCGTGCCGAGAATTAGCGTGCGGCCATCACCCCAGGTGCTGAGCCCGTTCGGCGTGAACCAGTCCACGCGGAAGTAATTCGCCGCGCCGTTGTCACCTGTCAGCGTCGCCTCGCCGAAATCCTCCAGCTCGGGCGTGTCGGGGTTGGCGTAGTTGCCGACCGCCGCGTGGGTGACGGTGGCATCAGTCGCGCCGCTGTAGAAAAGGAACTGTTCGCACTGGTGACTGCCGATGTCGCAGAGGATGCCGCCATATTTGGCCCGCTCGAAAAACCACGCTGGCCGGGAGGCTTTGGCCAGCCGGTGTGGCCCAAGCCCGAGCACCTGCACCACCCGCCCGATCGCGCCGCCGTGCACCAGATCGCCGGCGTGCATGCCGGCCTCGGAATGCAGCCGCTCGCTGTAATACACCGCATACTTGCGGCCCGTCGCAGCGGCCACGGCGCGCGCCGTCGCCAGTTGGTCGAGCGTCGTGAAGGGCGCCTTGTCCGTGAAATAATCTTTCCCGGCAGTCATCACGCGGCAACCAATCGCCCCGCGCTCGGACGGCACCGCCGCCGCGGCGACGAGTTGCACCGCCGGGTCGGCAAGGATCTCGTCAAAGCTGCGCGCGACCTGCGCCTGCGGATAGGCCTTGCGAAAGGCCGCCACTTTCATGGGGTCGGCATCGTAAACCCACTTGAGCGTCGACCCGGCCTCGAGCAGGCCGTTGCACTGGCCATAGATGTGGCCGTGATCGAGGTAGGCGGCGGCAAAGACAAACTCGCCCGGCTTGACCACCGGCTTCGCCTTCCCTCGCGGGGCGTAATTCATGCCGTCGGATTTTTGCACCATGCACGTATGAGGCGTTGACGCCACCGGTGAGTCAATTGCTTTGCCCGGTGCAGAAATTGCCAATCATTCTGACCGTATGAATTCCACCACCGCTCCCCTGGGATTTGCCATCATCGGTACCGGCATGATCGCGAGCTATCACGCGGAGGCCATTGCCGGGACTCCGGGTGCCCGGCTCGTCGGCTTTTGGGGACGCCATGAAACCAAGGCCCGCACGCTGGCGGAGAAACATGACGCCCCCGTGGCCACCACCGATCTGGCAGCGCTCATCCAGCGACCCGATGTCCAGGTGTTGTGTATCACCACGCCCAGCGGCGCGCACTTGGAGCCCGCCCTCGCCGGCATTCGCGCCGGAAAACATGTGGTGGTGGAAAAGCCACTCGAAATCTCGGTCGCACGCACCGATGCGCTGCTGCAGGCCGCCGCTCAGGCCGGGGTCGTGGTCGCGCCGATTTTTCAGTCGCGTTTTGGGGTCGGCGCCCAACGCGTGAAGGCCGCCGTCGCCGCCGGGCGACTCGGCCGGTTGGTGCTCGCCAGTGCCTATGTGAAATGGCATCGCACCGCCGATTATTACTCCGCCCAGCCTTGGAAAGGCTCGCTCGCACTCGACGGGGGTGGCGCCGTGATGAATCAGGCCATTCACGGCCTCGACCTGTTGCAGTGGTTCGCCGGGATGCCGTCCGAGATCTTTGCTTGGAAAACCCGGCGCGTGCACACCGGTATTGAGGCCGAGGACACCGCCTGTGCCGCGTTGCGCTACCCGGAGGGTGCCCTCGGCGTGATCGAGGCCAGCACCGCGCTCTGGCCCGGTTGGTCGCGCCGAATCGAACTCTGCGGTCAACACGGCTCCATCGTGCTGGCGGACGATCAGATCACCCGCTGGGAATTTCGGGAAACACAGACGGGGGACGACGAAGTCCTCGCCCGCTCGACCAATACCCTCGGCTCCGGCGCCAGCGCCCCCAATGCCATCAGCCACGAAGGCCACCTGCGCCAAATCCAGAACCTCGTCGCCCACTTGCGCGACGGCACTCCGCTGGCAATAGATGGAGCCGAGGCCCGCAAGGCCGTGGCCTTGGTTTGCGCGCTCTATGCGTCAGCCCAGCTTGGCGCTCCGGTAAAATTGTAATCCGCCCGCGGTCCCGGATTTCACTCGCCACCCGGCAATAGACCGAGGTCGCGCATAATCTCCTGCGCGGCATTATGCCCGGGGATGCCGCTCACTTCGCCACCGGGATGTTGTCCCGCCCCGCCCAGATAGAGTCCCGCGAGGGGCGTCCGATAGTCGGCCAGCTCGGGTAGCGGCCGGCCGCCGAGCAATTGTTCAGGGGTATGCTGGAGGTGCCAGATGCATCCATCCGTCAGGCCGAGTTTGTCTTCCAAATCTTCCGGCGTCCGGAATTCATGATGCAAAATCGAGCGACGGAAGTTCGGAGCAAATTCCGTGATGTAATCAATGATCGCCTCGCCCACCGCCTGCTTGCGCTCCGCCCAAGTGCCTTGGCTGAGCTTGGCCGGCGCCGGATAGATGTAGATTGATGCGGTGTGGCACCCGGCGGGAGCCAGCGTGGGATCAAGCATCGAGGGCACATTGAAACTGAGCATCGGCCGGCGCGGTGGCTCGCCTGCGGCGAGGTCAGCGTAGCACTCGCGCACAATGGCGCGCGTCATGTCGAGTTGCATAGAGCCTCGCGAGGGCTCGTCCGGATCGCCGTCCCACGCGGTCCAGCGCGGCAATTCCGAAATCGCCGCGAGCAGCTTGTAGCAACTGACATGAGAAATCAGCCCGGCCACCCGTTGCCGCAGAGCCGGGTCGATGTCCGCATCGGTCAGCAGCCGTAGGAAAGTCACCTTGGGGTCCGCGCAAGCCAGTACGAGTCGGCTGCGGACTTCACTGCCGTCGGTAAAGCGCAGGCCCTCTGCCCGGCCACCGGCGGTCAGAATGCGTGCCACCGGCCGATTGTCGTGCAACTGCACTCCGGCCTCGCGCGCTGCGTTCACCAGACAATCGGCGAATCGCCCCATGCCGCCGCGGATAAAACCAAAGGGTGGTTTTTCTCCGGTCAGGGGATCGGCGGTATCGATCGCCCCGTAGGCCAGTGCAAAAGCCAGCGGATTCTCGATCACCGCCGACGCCTCGGTGGCAAACGCCTCGCGCAGGCGTGCCGTCGGCAGGAAATGATCCTGCACGGCCCAAAGTTTCATCGTCGTCGCCATCCGCAGCACCTCCGCCGCCGGCGTGCCGGCCGCCCTTGCCGCCAATTCGGCCAGGGTCGGCGGAGTGCGCAAAAGATAAGGCCGCACCAGCGCCATCAGCGATTGCTTGAATTGGTTGTAAGCCGTAAGTCCCGCCACCTCCGCGGGGGTCAGCTTGGAGCGCCCCACACAGTTGTTGGGCCGGTCCACTGTAATGTTGCCGTGATAAGTCCCGTCGGCGTGCAAATAAAATGCCTCGTCACGCGGCACCAGCTGCAGGCCGCGCTCCCTCAATTGGAGTTCGCGCACCAGCTTCGCGGGCACCGCATGCAGCAGATGCGCCCCGGTGGAGAAAATGTAGCCCGGCCACAAGGCTTCGTTCAACGTCGCCCCTCCGAAACCGGCGCGACGCTCAAAGACCTGCACCGCGAGCCCGGCCCGCGCAAGATAGGTGGCGGCGACGAGCCCGTTGTGGCCGGCTCCGATGATGGCGACATCCATGGTCATGCGTTATAGTCAGGGTGCTGGGGTGATTTGTTAGCTTGTGCAAGCTTCGCCCGGCCTTCGCTCAACTCCAGAGCTTGAGCTGTCGGCCCTCCCAATAGGAGGCGATCAGGCACTCGGGCGCCTCGCTGCTGAGGAATTCGGTGAAGTAGCGGAGTTCAGGCGGCACCTGTTGGCCATCGGGATCAGCTATCCAGAGCAAGTGCCGGGGTTGCAAACGTCGCAGCGTCTCCGCCGCGAAGGCCGCGGCCTCGGCGTGCTTGGCGGGGCAGTGCCGCGCGACCACCATCGCCGTCCATTGGAAGCGCGCTAAACAGTCGCCATAGATCCACTGCGAGGCGAAGGAGAGCACGGGGTGGCCGCCAAACCACTGCTCGCGCGGCAGCCGCGGGGTGCGCGCCACCGCGCGCCAGCTACGATCATGGGTCGAAACGAGAAACCAGTAGAGGTAGTTCCAACCTTCGCGATCAAAGCCCATCGGTTGATCCGCCCACCACAATGCGAGCACGCGGCTCAGGTCCTCACTTGTGAACAGGTCCGGCACGCACTCGTGGATGATGGCGGCAGCGATCGCGGTGAACTGGCAGTGCTGGATCTGCTCCCAATGCGCAAACTCACCCGCCGCCACCTCGGCCCCGGCGATCTTGTCCCATGGCTGGGCCGTATAGGTGCCTTCTCGAAACTGTTCGACGATGTAATCAATGCGCCGGTGGGTCCGCCACTTGCCGGTGCGCACCACCCATTCGTAGGCGTCGCGGTATTTGGACTCACCTGTCATTTTATACGCCGCCGCCACCAACGCCGCCATGATCGCATTGTAATCGGTGGGATCCAGCCGGTTGTTCCAATTGCGGCCGCTGCGGTTAAAAACCGTGTAATCAACCGCGATCTGATAATCCGCCACCGCCTGAAGCAGGTCGCGGATCTCCACCTGTTCACCGACGGAGGCAATCGGGTGAAAGGTCCACAAACCCCAGAGCAGGTGCAGATATTGGTCGCCGGTGGTATGCGCCGAATACTCAAAATGAAAGGGTTTGCCCATGAAGCCGCGCTGACCGGCCGCCACGCCAAACTCGAACACGATCCGCAGTGAGCGATAGGCTTCACGCGCCGCCGCCAACGCCGCCGGCTCACCGGTGGCCTTGAACCGGATGCTCTGCGCCGCGAGCTGACTGCCCGACGTCGTGATGGAGTTTTCGTTGTCGAAAAAATCAGTGATGGCCTTGAACCGGTGGCCGAAGTTGGTGGAAAACTGGTCCATTCCATCGAAGTCTGCCGTGCGGACCGACCGCAGGCCTTGGACGGTGATCTTGGGCATGCACACCATGATTCCGGAGGGGTGGCGGCGAGCGGCCGAGGTCAGGTGCTCGATCCGGCGGATCTTTTCTTCCGGACACAACCCGCCGAAATCCGGCAACAGACGGTCGATGGGGTGATCCGGCGAACCGGGGGAGGTGGTGGCGGGCGGCGGGTTCATGGGGTTGACTGGCCGTGACTACGTCGGTGCGGCTGCGCCGGGTCAATCAACCAAACCTTGCGCCTGCAGGCCGCACCGCCGATCTGCCGCCGTGATAGCGACGTCAATGGTCGCCCGGTCTCGGCCTCAAAATTAGGCCAGTCATTCCAGCTCGTCACAGGACTCCCTTCGCCCCAAGTTTTCTTTTTATGCATTCCGTCCTCATTGTCGGCTGCGGCAGTATCGGTGAGCGGCATCTGCGCTGCTTCCAAAAAACCGGCCGCGCGCAAGTGGCGGCCTGCGATGCCAGCCCGGCGTTGCTCCAGACCATGGCCATCCAATACGGGGCACCCACCTTCACGGACTTTGCCACCGCGCTTAACGAACCGTTCGATGCCGTCGTCATCTGCACGCCCGCGCACCTGCACGTGCCCTTTGCGCTGCAGGCCTTGCGCGCCGGCAAGCACGTGCTGATCGAAAAACCCCTTTCGCAATCGCTCACCGGGGTGGACGAGTTATTGCAGGTGCACACCGACTCGGGACGTCACGTCGCCGTGGCTTACGTTTACCATGTCTTCCCAGCGCTCCTCCAAGCTCGGGAGTGCCTGCGCAACGGCAGCCTTGGTCCCGTCCTGCAGGTCACCGTCGCAGGCGGCCAACATTTTCCCAGTATGCGACCAGCCCACACGGTCCCTTACCACCAGACCTACTACCGCGATCGCCGCACCGGTGGTGGCGCCATCCAAGACGCCCTCACCCATCTGGCCAACCTGGTCGAGAGCGTGATCGGCCCGACCGACAGTGTGCTCTGCGACTGCGCCCACCTCGCGCTGCCGCTGGTCGAAGTCGAGGATACGGTGCATGTCGTCGCCCGCCACGGTCGCGCGCTCGTCAACTATACGCTCAATCAATTCCAAGCCCCCAACGAAACCACGGTCCAATTCAACACCGCCAGCGGTAGTGTAAGAATCGAATTGCATCGTCAGCGCTGGGGCATCCTCAAGCTCGGGGAATCCGACTGGACTTGGCATGATTGCCCGGTGCCCGAGCGCGATGCGGTCTTCACCGCGCAGGCCAACGGCTTTCTCGACCAGATCGAAGGCCAACCCGCCCGACTTTGCTCGCTGGCCGCCGCGGTGCAAACCCTGCGCTTCAACCTCGCCGCCCTCGCCTCCGCCGACGCCGACGGCACCCGCGTGCGCTGCGCTGATCTCCATGCCTGACCAGCCGCTGCGTCTCGCCATGCTCGGGATGATCCCGGGCAACGGTCACCCCTTCTCCTGGTCGGCGATCATCAACAGCTACGATCCCACCGCGCTCGCGCAGTGCCCCTACCCCGGCATCACCAAGTATGTGAGTGCGCACGCGCCCGCGAAGGTCGGCATTCCCGGCGCACGCGTCACGCATCTGTGGACTGACAATCCCGCCGAGGCACCGCTGGTCGCGGCCACCGCGCATATTCCTCACCTCGTCTCTAATCCCGAGGAAGTCATCGGGCAGGTTGACGCCGTATTTATTTCGACCGACGACGGCTTCGACCACGTTCGCCGCGCCCGGCCCTTCGTCGAAGCCGGACTGCCGATCTTCGTGGACAAGCCCCTCGCCACCAGCCTCGAAGATCTGCGCACTTTCATCGCGTGGGAAAAAGCCGGTGCCCGCCTGCTTTCCTCCAGCGGCATGCGCTATGCGCCGGAACTCGATCCGTATCTCGGCGGCCATCCCGACGTCGGTGCATTGCGCTGGATTGCCAGCACCGGGGCCAAGGCATGGGAAAATTACGGTATCCACGCGCTCGAACCGGTCTTTCGCCTGCTCGGTCCGGGCTTCACCTCCATCCGTCTCGAAACCGCGCCCGGCCTCGAGGTCGCCCACCTCACCCACCAGTCCGGCACGCAGGTCACCCTACCCATGATCTATCCGGGGGGCGCCACCTTCGGCACCCTTCATCTCTGCGGCACCACCGGCCAGGCGACGATCCGCTGCACCGATACCTACACGACCTTCCGCCGCCAGTTGGTCGCCTTCATTGACTATCTCCGCACCGGACAATCCGCCTATCCCTTCGCCCACACTGTCGAGCTAATGACCGTGCTCATCGCCGGCCTCCGCAGCCGTGCTGAAGGCTCGCGTCGCGTCAGCTTGGGCGAAATATCTTCCCAACTATGAAACTCCGCTCCAGCCGTATCCTGCGCCGTCTTCGGGACCATCACTTCGTCTCCACGATGAAGCTAAACCTCACGGACCCCCGCATTGCGGAGATGGCGGGGATCGCCGGGTTTGATGCCCTGTGGTTGTGTCAGGAACATGTGCCGGGCGACTGGACGGAGCTCGAGCACACCATCCGCGCCGCCCGATTGCACGACATGGACACACTCGTGCGCGTCGCTAAGGGCAGTTACAGCGATTATATCCGTCCGTTGGAGGCCGGTGCCACCGGCATCATCGTGCCGCATATTGAAAGCGCGGCCGAGGCGCAGAAAATTGTCGAATGGACGCGCTTTCACCCCATGGGCAAACGCGCCCTCGATGGCGGCAACACCGACGGCGCCTACTGCACCGTGCCCGTGGAGGCCTACCTGCAGAACAGCAACACCGAGAAAGTCATCGTGTTCCAGATTGAGTCGCCCGAGGCCTTGGAAAACGTGGAGGCCATCGCCGCCGTGCCCGGCTTCGACGGCTTTCTTTTCGGTCCGGGCGACTACAGCCACCGCATCGGCCGGGCCGGCAATCTCACCTGTGATGAAGTGGCGGTCGCCCGGCAGCGCGTGGGCAAAGCCGCCCGCGCCCATGGCAAGTTCATGATGACCTCCGGCCTCTACATCCCCTTTGAGCAGTTGGCCGCCGAAGGGCACACCGTCTTCAATCTGGGTTCCGACGTCGGCGGACTGAACACGTGGTTTCAACAACGGCTGGAATTGCTGGCCGGCGAAACCGCGCAGCATCCGGTGGCAGTCGCCCCGAAAATCCAGTCTCCTTATGCCTGATTCTTCGCCGTTTTCCTTGCAGGGCAAAGTCATCGTCCAATGCGGCGGCACCGGCCTGCTCGGTCGTGCGCTGACCGCCGAGCTCGCCGCCGCCAGGGCCGCGGTGATCGTCGCCTCACGCGATCACGCCAAGCTGGCGGCGGCCGTCGCCCCGGGCTGCGCCGCCGGACAGGCCCTCGCGGTCGAGACGGTGGACATCACCAGCGAGTCCTCGGTCGCCGCCCTGCGCGACCGCGTGCTGGCCACCCACGGCCGCATCGACGGCCTCGTCTTCAACGCCGTTAGCCGTCCCATGCGCGGCGAACAGGATTCTGTCGCCGCCTGGGAGGAGTCCATGAAGGTCAATGCCACCGGCTTGTTCATCACGTTGCGCACCTTCGCCGACGCCATGGCCGCCCAGCCCGCCGGCGGCAGCATCGTCAACATCTCTTCCATCATGGGCATGGTCGGGGCGAATCTCGCCAACTACGAAGGCACGACGATGGGCACCGTGCCGGATTATTTTTTCCACAAAGGCGGCATGATCAACCTCACGCGCCACTACGCCTCAATCTACGGGTTGCGCAAAGTGCGCGTCAACGTCGTCTCCCCTGGTGGCATTTATAATCCCGAAAAGCCTCAGCCAGAACCTTTCCTTGGCCGTTACGGCAAGATGACGATGCTCGGCCGCATGGCCGACGCCCGCGAGATCGGCGGCGCCGTCGGCTTCCTCCTGAGCGATGCCGCCAGCTACATCACCGGCGTCAACCTGCCCGTGGACGGCGGCTACACCGCCAAGTAACGCTCAGCAACCAGCGCGGAGTTTAGCCTAAATCTGTCCGTTGATCGTTCGCCCACTCAGACCGGCTTGGTCGCTCTGCCCACAGTCGCGTCAACGCAGGCGAGCGTTCAGTGCCGCTCAGCAGGTGTTCACCGCCCCATAAACTCAAGCCACCCCCGGTCACACCCGCCCCCAAACCAATTGTCACGCAATGCGTGACAATTGGTTTGGGGTGAAATGCACCTAAACGCACTTTAGTCAGCGAAAACGGGGGCCGCTCGTCGGCCTCTTGCGCCGCAGCCGAGGCTGAAGGCGATTTCCTTGTTGGAAAGACCCGGCAGCACCGTCATGCATTTATTCACAAGGACAACCTTGGGGTTAAACGTGAAAAAACCTCCACAGGCCGTGGCACATGATTGTTCTCCGGACCGCCGCACAACACCTAAAACTTCAGCAACTTTGCGACTTCAGCCTCAAGTCGGCTGCCACGGGCTCGCGCTGACACTAACAAGCCTTGCTGATCAAAAAGCAGCGGGGCTGGGATCGCGATGATGCCCAGTTCATCAGCAAATCGATTCCGTCTATTCTCCATGTCTATGAATTGGGGCCAAGGCATTCCCAAACGAACGATCTCTGCATTCACTCTTTCGATATCTGAAGCCTTATCCAACGTAATGCCAATTACCTCAAAACCTTGAGCGTGATACTTGTCATACACTCGCTTCACATTTGGCATTTCAGCAATGCATGGTTCACACCAAGTCGCCCAGAAATCAACGAGCACGACTTTCCCGCGCAATTTAGAGAGATCGACTTCGCGGCCATCTATCGCCGTAAACTTCAATTCGAGTGGGGTTTTCCTTAACGAGCGTAACTTTAATACACCCTTTGCCTGCGCGGCGACAGCCTCGTTTTCGCTCTGAGCCAGCTGGGCGAGCAATGCTTCGGCGGCAACCTCATCATAGCGCAACAGTGCCTCAACATACTGTCCCTCTAGTCCGTGCAATCGGGGCGTTTGGGGTATACGCTGAGTCAGGTCGTCAAGCAGGGCACGCAATGGTTCGAGTGATTTCGCACCGCCAGCCAGGAGTTTGGGATCGTGCAACAGGCGATAGAATTTCCACTCAACCACCTGCTGCCAGTCATCGTCTGAAATATCTTTAGCCACTAGCGCTTCATCCGCGAGCATATGCGCACGCCGCATGCGGGCTTTGCGCACTGCGGTGTCGATGGCATGGAGCGATGAACGCAAATACATCCCCGCCACTTGCCAATATCTGGAATCGCCAGAATAGGCGGATAGAAAATACTCTGCTTGGGTAGATATTATTGCGCTTTGCCGGTCCCACCAAGCCCGGGTCTCTTCCCGCGTTGGGGAGGAGCCTAACTCCGGACGTTCCGCCACCAACGCGATCAGACGAGCAATGGCTGCATCCGCCGAGGCGAGCGCTTTTGTCGCCACGATGGGAGCCGAAACCACCGGCACCACGCTGATCCCCAATAGGCAGAGACAGAGGCAAACTTGATTTAAAAAATACATAGGATTTAGAGAAGCCGCAGCCTCAAAAGGGTTTCTTGATCGCAAGCGACACATACCGCTGCCGAGGATCATTGAAGAGGCTATACCATTGGTTGCTGCGTTCCGTGCGCAAAGGCGGCCGACGATCCGCCACGTTCAGTATGCCAAGAGTAATCTGAGATCCATTCAACCAGTTGGTGCTATTTGCCGCTCCGCTCCGGTAAGGAAAGGTGTAGCTAATCTGTAGATCGATTTCGAAAGATGAAGGAATTTCATCCCCATCCAGTCCCAGCCGGGCCGGCACTTCGGGCGTTGGGTTGTTGGTGCGCCCAACATAGCTGTCGATATACCTACCGGTCACATTTGCACTCCAGCGCCGCGACAGCCATTGCACCCCGCCCTTGCCACGCCAAACTAGGGGAACGCTGCTGCTGAAGCCCAGATCACCCACCGTATCAACGTAGGCCAAGCCTGGCCGAAGGAGTTGACGAAAACTCATAGTGTAGGTTGCATCCGCACGGACTATGAATGTGCCCAGACTCGCCGTGGGTATCGCGTAGGATCCCTTGAAATCCCAACCGTCAACAATCTGGCGGCTGATATTCGTGAAGCGGAGGTCAAATTCGACGATAGGCCCTGGCCGGCCAGCTGCGACGTCTTGGGGACTGGCTGGATCGCGAGTGATGCGGCCGGGAAATAAATCAGGAAAGTTGATCGCATCCTGCCGGGTGACGGTCCTGACTAAATCTCGCTTATCGTAACGAAAGTAACTCGCACTCAACGTCAGTCCCTTGATCTGTCGGGGAGTAAAGATCAGGCCGGCATCAAAGGAATCGGATGTCTCAGGTTCGAGGTCGGGATTCCCGCCGGATGTCGTTGTATATGGCACCAGGGGCAGGCCTGGCCGGAGGGTGTCAACAAACAGGATTGATGCGATCGGACCGGTGATGGTTTCCGGAGCGAAAAGCTGGCTTAGTAGCGGCGGTTGGAATCCCGCGCTCCAAGAACCGCGCAACGCGAAATCTTGCGTGGGCGCATAGCGCATAGCGAGCATCGGCGGAGCCGCGGAGCCAAAATCGTCATACTGTTCGTGCCGGATCGCCGCCGATAGATCCAAGGCGTAAACCATCGGCCGACGATTGTTCTCCCCCACGATCGGCAGGGTGGTCTCGCCATAAAAAGCATGGGCCTGCCGGTCAGTGTCAATGACAGTGGAGGGACGGGCACCCGATGCCGGCAAGGAAGCGTAGGCGCCGTATTCCCAGTTCGACTCCACATACTGATTCTCAACTCTCAATTCCGCACCGACCGAAAATCGGGCCTCTCCGCCCCACATTTCAAACAGGGTCCCATTAGCCCGCCAATTGGTGGCGGCAATCTCCGGAGTGGAACGCCGTTCAAAGCGACTGTAGTAGTTGGCAGCCTCTGCGGCGGGCATCGCAGCCACCAGCGCCATATCGCGCAGCGGATTGTAGATCCCGGCAGAAATCGCCGGACGCACCAACCGGGTGTAGTCAACGTTTTCCGCCTTCGACTCGTTGCGACTCCACGAGGCGTCGATGGACCACTTAAGGTCTCGTTTCAGAAACGTGTTGCGACCCTTGATGCCTCCCACGAAATTGTATGAGCGTTGGCTGGCACTGCCTACGGTGGCAGGCAGGTCTGTCGGGTCCATGTAAACCTTCACGGACCGACCAAATGGATTGAACGGGTTGGTTGCTGTCATGGTCAGTGCTCCGAGCAAGCCGACATACTCCTGTTGACCGCGATCCACGTAGCCTGCGGTGACGTTGAAGTAGACCCCGAGATCATCACCGCGAATGGCGTGCGCTATGGTGCCCTTGAAATTGTAGCGATCGACCGCTGGGGCGAGCATCGCCCGGGCGACACGCGCGTCAGTGACGTTGGCCATGCCGGCCGTCCCATTAAACGAAGCCAGCGTAAGCCCTGTGCCCGTAGAGCCCGCCGGCACGGCCGCAAAACGGGTCGCGGGGTTGGCCGGAATATTGAGAGACACGCCGGCAGTGACCGTGCCGCGTTGTTCAAAAAAATTCTGGATGATGGTCGTAATATAAACGCCTTCGTTGGTCGGATCGACTTTGCGCAAGGCCTCCTCGTAGTAACCTCGCTCACTCGCAATCAGACCCCACTGCTTGTGGTAATCGAGCGATAAAGTCATGCTGGTTTTGCCTCCGTTGAAACTCACGCCGTGGAAGATGTTAAAGCGAAACTCCTCTGCACCGCCCTTGGTCGAAGTGCCGAATGAGGTGTTAACCTCGGTGCCGGCGTAGTCCTTGCGCAGCACAATATTCACCACACCAGCCGTGGCGCCTGCGCCATAAATGGCCGAACCGGAGCCC
>JBDNGL010000156.1:0-4565 GCA_041689285.1 Opitutaceae bacterium | reverse complement strand
CTTGGTGAGATGGGCGCGTCTGGCCTGAATTTGCAGAGCATCACGGCGGTCCGCCCCGCCATCAATCCGGAGCAAATGGCCCCGATGACTCCGATCAAATACACCGCGCGTGATGGCTTGGAAATCCACGGCTACCTAACCAAGCCCTTGGGCACGAAGGATAAAACCGCGCCATTGCTGATCATGCCCCACGGCGGTCCCTTCGGCCCGCGCGATTCCTGGGCCTACAATGCCGAAGTCCAGTTTCTCGCCAATCGCGGCTATGCCGTCCTCCAGCCAAATTTCCGCGGCTCTGGCGGCTATGGTCATTCGTTCATGCTGGCCGGTTATAAGGAATGGGGCGGCAAGATGCAGGATGATCTGACCGATGCCGTGAAATGGGCGATTGCTCAGGGGCATGCCGACCCGCAGCGGGTGGGAATCATGGGTGCCAGTTACGGCGGCTATGCGACGTTGGCGGGTCTGGTCTTCACGCCCGAGCTTTACCGGGTCGGTATCAATTACGTCGGCGTGTCGGACTTACGGTTGATCACTCGCTATGATATGCAGAGCGAAGTGGGCAAGGCCTGGCTGGTAAAGGCAGTGGGCAGCGATGCGGCTGTGTTGAAAGACCGCTCGCCGGTTGAACATGTGCAGAACATTCGCGTGCCTTCCTTCCATGCCTACGGCCGCAATGATCCCCGGGTGAGATTTGAAAACTGGGAAGTGCTTGAGCGTGCCCTCAAGAGCCACGGCAAGGTTTACGAAAGCCTTATCGAGACGAAAGAAGGCCACGGCTTCGAGAAAGAGGAATCCGCCACCGGTTTCTACGGGGCGGTGGAAAAATTCCTAGCCAAGCACATGCCGGTGAATTGAACCGCCGGGATTGTTTGGCCGGTCTCAGCTCTCATTTCCTAAATCCTGCAGACTCGCCGCGGCTGCCCCGGATTCGACCCCAAGCATTAGTGATCATCCGCCTGATCCGTGGGGCGTTTCCTCTTTTGGTTAACTGCAAATCCACGGCAATCACCGCTAATGAATCGATGAAGTATGCTCTCCTGTAGAACGGGGCCCCGGGATTAGCGGTTAGCACGCGCGCCGCTTGGCATTACGAGCGACCAAGTGTCCTGCACTTTCGTCCAGTTCAGCTCGGGCAGGCCCGCCTTGGGCGCGGGTTGGCCGAGCTTTTTTGCCCGCGGCAGGATCGGATATATTTTGCGCCCGCCGCGAAGCTCGACCCGCTCCACGCTCACCTGACCCACGCCGCGCAGCACGAGGCGCAACCGCGGCGCACCGGCCGGATCACCCGTCCATGCGACCGGCGCGGCATGTTCGCGCACGAACGATCCGTGCGGGTGGGCGGCGCTGGTTTGGAATTCGATGGTGAGGCAGGATTGCAGTGAGTGCCACGAACCATCGGCCTGCTGTTGTTCCACCCCGACGAGCTGCAGAGCAGGGGCGAAATTGCGCACGGTGTAACCAAGCTGCCACGGGCCGCCGAAGACCGGCTCACCCCGCTGCCAGGCGTGGAAGCGCTGGGCGTCCTGCAGTAGAATACGTTCATTGGCCCCGCGCACCCGCCGATCGCGGGTAAAGCACCACATCGCGCGCACCGCGCGTTGTCCGACTATGAGGGCCCGGGCGTAGTGGCGGGCGGCGGCTCGGGTTGCGGCCGTGGTCGTTCGCCCGGTTTCCCGGGCGGCTTGGCGCAGGAACAGTTCGCGCACGGCCAAGTAGTGCCGAAATTCCACGCTCGCGCGCAGCGG
Organism: Opitutaceae bacterium; assembly: GCA_041689285.1. Classification (GTDB taxonomy): domain Bacteria; phylum Verrucomicrobiota; class Verrucomicrobiia; order Opitutales; family Opitutaceae; genus UBA2377. The sequence continues at coordinate 2,820 of JBDNGL010000156.1, read as the reverse complement.
TGCGGGCAGCTGGCGGGAGGCTTGTGCCAGCTTGGCGAAATACCGGACTTCCTTCCGATAGGGCGCTAGGGGCTCGCGGCGGGAGACGGTGTCCCAGCGTTCATTGGTCTGCCAGCGTGGATAGCCACTGAAGGGATACCGATCACAGGCCAACGCGACGCGGGCGGATTTCCGCGCGGTGGCTTGGCCGAACACCCGGGCAAAACCGCGCGCCAACATTTCGCGCGGTTCGATCACGCCGGGGTTGAGCCAAAGCGTGGCGGCGGCGGCATCCACCACGGTGGTCATTTCCATGGCCAGGCGAAAAGGTTCCCATGAAGTCACGAGCAGCCCGGCGGTGCCGATCTTCGAGCCGTGGCGCCACCACGAGAGGATGTTTTCCAAGCGGTCGGTGAAATGCGGCAGCGGCTCGTAGCGGGCGGATCCGTTCATCGGGCAACCCCACACCGTCAGGCCGCGCGCGCGCAGACGCTCGCCCAGATCACTCTCGGCGAAATTGAATAGCTCGACCCGCGGACGCCGGGGAAATCCGTAGTAATACCATTCGTAAATCGTCACATCCTTTGGGAGCAGCGGAATCGCCTCCGGCAGGAAATAAAGCATATCGGCCCACAAGCCCATGCGCAGCCCGAGTGTTGCGGTGAGCGCGTGCAGCCGGTTGACGTGACCGGCAAAATGCGCCGGCAAGCCGATCCGCGCGACCTCCGCCCGGCTGAGCGGGTGCTTGCCGAGATGAAAAGATTCATCGAGGCCCACGTGCACTTTGCCCGCCGTGCAGAAGGGCGCCATGTCGCGCAGCAGTTTTTCCGCTATTTCCAGCGTGCGCGGATGCCGCGGGCAGATCTGGCCGGAAGGCAGCGGCGAACCGCCGGGTTCGATGAGCTCGTTCAACTCGCGCAGTGCCGGCACCTTGATGAGATATTGGGTGTGCCCGAGGAGATTGACGATCGGCACGACCTTGATGCCGTGCCGTGTGGCCGTCTTTACCAAACGCTCCATTTGCCGATAGGTGTAAGCGTCGTGGCGGGCGACCCCCGGCACGCTGGGAAATTCCACCGCGTCCTCGAGGTGCAGATAAAGTTCCTGGTAGCCCCACGCGGCGTAGCGCGGCAACTGGGCCAGCAGCCAGTCAAGGCGCTCGACCTGACGGCCGAGGTCCCATTGGAAGGCACGGATGGGCAGGGGAGCAGGCATGGAGCGAGTTATCCGGGTCTTGAGTTGAACGTAAAGCCCGCGCTAGCGTGCCGCCGTGCAGGTTCAAATTCATCAGATCTACGTTTCCCCGGGCCACAACTATTACGGGCATCACGGCAAGCCCGCCGGCGAGAGTCCGATTGTGCCAGTCAACGAGGTGAGGTGTCACGCGGGTCGCGGACTGGAAGGCGATCGTTTTTTTGACTACAAACCCGACTATCAGGGACAAGTGACGTTCTTCGCTTGGGAGGTTTATGAGGCGATCAAAACCGCGTTGCACGTGCCTGCACTAGCGCCCGAGGCCTTTCGCCGGAATGTGTTGGTGGCGGGGATCGACCTCATGGCATTGGTCGGACAAAAATTCCGCCTGGGCGGAATCGACTTCGCTGGATCCTGCGAGGCCAAGCCCTGCTATTGGATGGAGCAGGCGGTGGCACCCGGGGCGGAGGCGTGGCTGCGTGGCCAAGGCGGGCTCCGCGCAAAAATCCTCAGCGATGGCGTGCTGCGACCAGGCTGGCACGAACTGACGCGGTTTGCGCCTGAACTCAGCCCCGCTGCTGCTGGATAAGCTGTTCGAGCTTCACGATATCAGCGGAAAAGAGGCGGATGCCTTCGGCGGTTTTTTCCGTGGCCATGGCGTCCTCGTTGAGGGCGAAGCGGAAGGCCTTCTCGTCAAACGTGACCTTCGCCAGCTCGGTCGCGGCCGCCTTGGCCGGATCGAGTTTTCGCATGACCGGCTCGGTCGAGTTTTTCAGTTCGGCCAAAAGGGCGGGGGCGATGGTGAGCAGATCGCAGCCGGCGAGTTCGAGGATTTCACCCTTGTTGCGGAAACTCGCACCCATGACTTCGGTCGTGTGTCCGAATTTTTTGTAGTAGGTGTAGATTTGCGTGACCGACTGCACCCCGGGATCCTCGGCGCCGACAAAGTCGCGACCAGCGTTTTTCTTGTGCCAGTCGAGGATGCGGCCGACGAAAGGCGAGATGAGTTGCACCTTAGCCTCGGCGCAGGCCACCGCTTGGGCGAAGGAGAAGAGCAGCGTCAGGTTGCAGCGGATCCCCTCTTGCGCGAGCGTCTCGGCGGCCTTAATGCCTTCCCACGTGGAGGCAATTTTGATCAGGATGCGGTCGCGGGTGATGCCGGCTTTTTCGTAAAGAGCGATGATCTCGTGCGCCTTGGCGATGGTGCCAGCGCGGTCGAAGGAAAGGCGGGCATCCACCTCGGTCGAGACCCGCCCGGGGACGATCTGCAAAATTTCGAGACCGAAGAGCACGAGGAGCCGATCAATGGTGACATCGAGGGAGGCGTTGGCCCCGGCGTCCTTGAGCGCCTTGTCCACGAGCCAGACGTAGTCGGGCATGGCCGCCGCCTTGAGAATGAGGCTCGGGTTGGTCGTGGCATCCTGCGGCGCGTAGGCCTTCATGCTGCCGAAGTCGCCGGTGTCGGCTACAACCTTGGTGAATTGCTTGAGTTGATCGAGTTGGGTGGAGGGCATGATGGAAGAGGGTCGATTCAGGTTAAAGCGGTCGGACTTTCCCGCAAATAATTTTGCAGCCACGCGAGCCCGCCTGCCTCGTCGGCAAACGCCCCGTCAAGCTGGGCCTCGAACGCCGCCGCGAGCACGGGCT
>JBDNGL010000155.1:0-18081 GCA_041689285.1 Opitutaceae bacterium | reverse complement strand
TCAAAGAGGCCCAGCGCCGACTCGCCAGTGTCGTGCGGACCGCCGAGCGGGGCAACTTGGCGACCATCACCCGCCATGACCGGCCGGTCGCGTATGTCACCGGCGCGGGGCGACTGGCCGCGATTGCCGGAACGATGGAAATTCTGGCCAACCCCGCCGCCATGACCGCCATCCGCGCAGCCGAGACGAACAAAGGTCGGCGCTACGCCACCAGCGTTCTCCCGGAGTGAGCTAGCCCGTAAAAGTGGGGCCGCAGGTCAGGGAGTTTGCCGGCTCACTGGGTTGGGACCATCGGCGGGCTTTTAAGAAAGCCGTGCTCGGACTTGCGACCGAGAAAGGTGACCTCCGGGCATTGCCTGATGAGTTGTCCGGTTATTACCGCCCCAAGGTCGCCCGGCATCGGGTGATTTTTCGCTATCAACCCGGGCGCTTCATCGAAGGTATCTTCGCCGAGGAGAGAAAATTGGTTTACAAGATCTTCGAATCGGAGATGGCCCGCCTCATCGGCCATTAAACCAAAGGCCCGCCTGCCTAGCCAGCCACTGACGACGCCATCTGGTGCCACTGCGCAGTGATCGCCGCACCAATGATTCGCTCGCGTGTCCTTGGAACGGCATCCAGCATCGCCATCCTCTTTCCCCCATGTCCCGCCTGCCTGCGCTCTGCCTCCTCGTTGCCCTGCTGGTTCCCGCCCTGCGCGCTGAGGTCGTGCTCGCGCCCTTGTTCCAAGATCACGCGGTGCTGCAGCGCGATAAACCCCTGCCCGTCTGGGGCCGCGCCGCGCCCGGCGAACGCGTGACGGTGGCATTCCGCAACCAACGTGCCGGCGCCACCACGGGCGCGGACGGTCGCTGGATCGTTTACCTCGAACCGGTCCCCGCCTCGGCCGAACCAGCCGAACTCACCGTCACTGGCAAAAACACGGTGACGATCCGCGATGTGCTCGTCGGCGAGGTCTGGCTCGCTTCGGGCCAGTCCAACATGGCGTGGCCCGTTTCCAAATCCGCCGATGCGGCCAACGAAATCGCGGCGGCCAATTTTCCCCTCATCCGCGAATTCAACGTGGCGCGCACCTCCGTCATGGAGCCAGCGGACACCGCCACCGGCACTTGGCGCCGCTGCACCCCGGAGACGGTCGGCGAGTTCAGTGCGGTCGCCTACTTTTTCGCGCGCAATCTGCACCGCCGGCTCGGCGTGCCCGTTGGCATCCTTAACAGCACCGTGGGTGGCACCGCCATCGAAGCGTGGATGGACCGATTCACGCTCCAAACCACCGCCGCGTGGACCGGGATCAACGCCCGCTGGCAGGAGGGGCTGGCTGAATTTGAAGAACGCAAAATCAACCACCCGCTGGAGGCCGCCGCGTGGCGGGTGGCGGAGGACAAGACCCAAGCGAGCAAGCAGCCCAATCCCCTGCCTTGGCCGCGCCCACCGGTCGGGCCCGGCACGCCCTACGCACCGGCGGGTCTCTTCAACGGCATGATTGCCCCGCTGCAACCCTACGCCTTGCGCGGGGCGCTCTGGTATCAGGGTGAATCCAACTGGGCGCGGCCCGCTGATTATGCAGAGCTTTTCCCCGCCATGATCCGGGCCTGGCGGGCGCAGTGGAACCAAGGGGATTTTCCGTTCTATTTTGTGCAACTCGCCAATTACGTCGTGCCGAATGATCCCACTGAGCGTGGCTGGGCGTGGCTGCGCGAGGCGCAGTCGGCGGCGCTCGCGCTCCCCGCCACCGGCATGGTCGTCACGCTCGATATTGGTGAAGCCAAGGACATCCATCCGCGCAATAAGCAGGAAGTTGGCCGGCGGCTGGCACTGCACGCCAGGACGCAGGTTTACGATCTGCCCGGCGACGCCCGTGGACCGGTCTTCGCCTCCGCCCAACGCGAGGGCAAGTCGCTCCGGGTGCGCTTCACTCAGGTCGCCGATGGCTTGACCGCCGAGAAGAAACCCCCGCAGGCGCTCGAAATTGCCGGGGCCGACCGGCGTTTTTATCCCGCCACCGGCCGGATCGAACAAGGCACCCTGCTCGTCTCCGCGCCGGAAGTGCCAGAGCCCGTCGCCGTGCGCTACGCCTGGAGCAACCATCCCGGAGCCAATCTTTTCAACGGCAACGGGCTCCCGGCCGCGCCTTTCCGGTCGGATAGCTGGTAGCCCGCCCGCCTTTGACCACAATTTGCCCTGCGCTCCTTTCTGCAACTCCACCTCACTCATGCAACATCTCCTCACCCTCCTGGCGGCCTTCGCTGCCGCCTCCTTGCTCCCGGCCGCCGCTGTTGATTCCACCATCGCTGCCGTCACCGTTTACACCGACCGCGCCGTCGTCACCCGCACGGCCACCGTCGAATTGACCGCTGGCACCACCGAGCTCGTTTTCTCCAACCTGCCCCAAGCCTTGCAGGATCGCTCGCTGCAAGTCAGCGGCAAGGGCACCGCGCAGGCGACGATCCTAGATGTCGGCGCCCGGCAAACCTACGTGGACTTCGCCGCCAATCCCCGCGTGAAGGAACTCGAGGATCAATTGCGTGGCCTGAACCAACAGGTGCGCGGCGTGGACGACAGCAGCGGCGTGCTCAATGCCCAAGCCGCGATGCTTGAGCGGATGGAAGTCGCGCTCTTCGCCGCACCCACCAAAGAGGTGCCCCGCGCCGGGGTGGAGGAATTTTCCGCCGCACTCACTTATCTCACCGCGCAGCGCACGCGGCTGGCGCGTGAGCGCACCGAACTGGATGAGCAGCGGACCGATTTGCAGAACAAGATCAATACCGTGCAACGGCAGCTCAACGAACTCCGCGGCGCCGGTAATCGTGCCTTCAAGACCGTCACCGTGCGGGTGGCCGCCCCGATGGCCGGCCGGCTCGATGTGACCCTCGCCTACACCGTGCCCGGCGCCAGTTGGGCGCCCAACTACGATGCCCGCATCACCAGCGGCGAGCCCACCATCGAGCTGGGTTATTTCGGTCTCGTCCGCCAAAACACCGGCGAAGACTGGAAGGATGTCGCCCTCACCCTCTCGACGGCCCGGCCCGCCCTCGGCGGTGCAGCGCCCAAGCTGGGCGTGTGGGAACTGAACGTCTTTGACCCGATCGCCCTAGAGGCCCAGGCCCGGCAACAAGCCCTCGCCCAGCAGGAGATGCGCCTGAGCATGCGTAAGGTCGCCAGCGCACCGATGGCCATGGCCGCCGACATGGCGGCACCGGCAGTCGATGCCGAAATGGCCACGGCCACCGTGGAAGCCGGCGCCACCAGCGCGACCTTCCGCATCGCCACCGCTTCCAGTATCCCGAGCGACAATTCGCCGCAGAAGGTGCCAGTCACCTCGGCGAAGCTCAAGGCCGAGCCCGCCTATCACACCACGCCGAAACAGGTCACCACCGCCTACCTCACGTCCAAGGTCAGCAACGATACCGATTTCCCCTTCCTCGCCGGGCCGATGAATGTCTTTCTCGACCGCACCTTCGTCGCCACCAGCCGGCTTGAGACGGTCATGCCGGGCGAAAAATTCGCCCTCGCGCTCGGGGCGGACGAGGGCATCAGCGTGCAGCACCAGCGCGTCCAGAAGTTCGTTGAGCAGACCGGCCTGATCACCAAGAGCACGCGCCTCACTTACGAATATCTCATCACGATCCAGAACAACAAGCGCTCGGCCGAGCGCATCATCGTCACCGATCAGGTGCCGCTCTCGCGCAATGAGAAAATCATCGTGCGGGTGCAGGCGCCGCCGGAACGCGAGGTGAAACCCGACGACGCCGGCCTCCTCAAGTGGACCCTCGATCTCAAGCCCGGCGAGAAACGCGAACTCACCGTGAAGTTCACCATCGAGCATCCCAACGATGTGAACGTGACCGGCCTAGAATAAACGCAGGCCGTCAGCGGGCATCCGGCAGGATTCTGACCGCCGACACCGCACCGGTGCGCCAGTTGAAAGCGATCGCCAAGACCCGAAAGACAAAGGTGAGGCCGATAGCGATCAACGCCGCCGCCATCGCAGGCAACGTGGTCTGCACCGTGAGCACGACGAACGTCACCGCGCCGGCCAGAGCCACGAGCACATAGAACTGGCCGGGCTTGAAGACCAGCGGCTCCTCGCGAGTGAGCAGGTCGCGCAGGATGCCGCCACCCACGGCGTTGACGACGCCGACCAAAACCGCCGCGGTGGGTCCCAGCCCGGCGAGCAATGATTTCTGCACCCCAAAACACGCGTAGGCCCCGAGCCCGAGCGCATCCACCAGCGCGATGAGCCGATGGAACCGGTTCACCCGCTCGCCAAGTAACAGGCCGAGCAGCGCCGCCGCGCCGATGACGTAAAGATACCGGGGGTCGCTCAGGAGCGGCGTCACGCCTTGCTGGAGAAAAATCCCGTCGCGGATCAAACCGCCCCCGATGCCCGACACGATTGCGAGCGAGAGCAGGCCGACGACATCGTAACCACGTTTCACCGCGGCTAACGCCCCGGTCAGGGCAAAGGCAAACGTCGCCCCGAGATCGAACCACACGGGCAGTTGGAAAGCGGTGGCGGTGGCGCTCATCAATTTGCCTCCGGCGGGGGAAACCACTCCGTCCACAGCGGAAAAATGTAATCCGATCCGATCGGCTGCAGGTCCTGCTCCAGCCACGCGCGGGTCTCCTTGCCGCCCGCCCAGCCGCGATAGCCTTCGCGCGCCTTGAACCTCAGATCACTCACCCCCACCGCCATACGCCGGGCGATCTCCCGCCCCGCCGCATCGTCACGCCATGTGCCCAGCACTTTCAGGGTGGCGGCGGTGCCAAGGTGAATCATCACGCCTTCGAAGGCGTAGATCAGACTCGTGCGCAGGCCGAACCAGTCCGTGCCTTCAAACTCCGCGCACATCCCCATGCGGCCTTCCCACGGCGAGACCGTCGCGGCCGTCGCGCGCTGCAGCAACCGCGAGCGGTTGTCACCGTGCACCATGATTTCCGTGCGCACCGCCTTGGCAAACAACCGGTCGGCCTGCGTGCGATACAAGGCCCAAGGTTCCGCGAGGCCGTAACCGCAAAAGGTAAAATCCTGCCGCACGCCGCGTCCGTATCCGATCACGCCGCCGGCCGACACCGGACCGGCGGCACCGTCCAAGTGGTGTGAACCGCCGCGCATGAGTAAGCCGCCCATGGCTGGGGTGTGCTGCCAACAGCGGCTAATGTTGCGCAACCCGCACCGCTCCAATTCGCCGATGAACGCGTCAAAATCGAATCGGCAAAAAAATGCATTCAGTTCTGTGGGCTCGAAATACTGCCCGGCCGCGATCATCACGTCCACGTAGCCTTCGGTGATATTGGGATTCCAGCTCTTGTGATTGGGCGAGCGGCCATCGAGCAGCACGTGGTAGTTGTTCGCATCGCCCAGAGTGAAATGCCCGGCCACGGCTAGCGCCTGCATGATCAAATCGGCCCGCTGGCGCTCGGTTTCCGCCAGCTGCGACCAGACCGCAAATGTGCGCTTCGCCAGCAACAGGGTCTGTGCCGCCGCGTTGTGCGTCCACCCACCCAACCCGCCCTGCGCCTCCGGCTCGCGCGTGTGGCCCTCCGCATCAGCCGGGGTGCCGCCGAGCCAGGTCTGCAATTTTTCCACCACGGCCGCCGCCAGTGGCGTGCCACTGATTTGGCGCTTGGGTTCCATGTGCGCCGTCAGCGCGAGCAGGTGCAGCGCAAAGGTCGCCGGCAGCTCGCGATAACGCTGCCCGGGGAGAAATTTCCAGCGGGGCGGCGGTGCCGCCATCGCGCGGGCCAGCAGGTCGTCGGCAAGCATGATTCAGTATGTCGTGAAATCTTCCTGCAGCACCCCCGCCGCCGTCGTGCGCGTGAGCCCCAGCATCAACAGCACACGAGCTTTCTGCGGGTTGAGTTCTTCGGCCGCGATGAAGCCGGCCGCGCTGTCATCCACCTCGATGTTGCGCTCCACCACCCCGCCGCCCGTGCGTGAACTCCGCACCACCGCCACGCCCGCCTGCACCGCCTCGCGGCAGGCCTGCAACGCCGGCGCGGCGAAATTCCCGTTACCCACCCCGGCGATGACGAGGCCCTTCGCCCCACCACGCACCGCCGCATCAATCAAGGCGCGCCCCATCCCGGCATGCGCGTGAATGATCTCAACCGGCGGCAAGGAGCCGACCGGCGCCTGTGCAAATTCGCTGGCCGCGGTGTGCCGACGTGGCGCCGGCCCAAACCAGTGCACGCGGCCGGTGTTCACTAGTCCCGCCAGCCCGCGATTGGGTGAGCGGAAGGTGGCCAGTTGGGTCGTGTTCGTCTTGACGATTTCGCGGGCAAAATGAATTTCATCGTTGGCCGTCACCACCACCCCGCGGCCCCCGGCCCCGGGATGCGCGGCCACCGCCACCGCATTGAACAGATTAATCGGGCCGTCCGCGCTGATGGCGGTGGCTGGACGCATCGCGCCCACCAGCACCACGGGTTTGCTGGTCCGCAGCACCAGGTTCAGAAAATACGCCGTCTCCTCCATCGTGTCGGTGCCGTGCGTGATCACGATGCCCGTCACCGTCGGCTCATCCACCGCCGCCTGCGCGCGCGCCGCCAGTTGGCGCCAGACTTCCTCGTTCATATCCTGACTGGCGATGCCGGCGACCTGCTCGGTGGTGATCCGCGCGAGCGCGTCCAGTTGCGGCACCGCCGCCACCAAGGCCTCCGCGGTCAACGTGGCGGCAGTATAGCTGCGCCCGCCGGTGTGTGCGCCCGCGATGGTGCCGCCGGTGGCCAGCAGATGGATGCGAGCGAGGGTCTTGTTCATGGGACGGCGATACTCTGACACCATGGCTTCGAATGGAAACACCGAAGATGGCGGCCGAATGACAGTTTTGTCATTTCTTTCGCGTCCGACACCGCCAGCTCATCTAATGCACGTCGCATGGCCAGCATCCACCCCGAACCAGCCGAGGCCGCCATCTTGGCCGCCCGGCCACTGCGCCAGCGTTTCAACCGCTGGAGCCGGCGGGTCTGTATGCGGCTGCTCAATCGCACCACCCCGGTCACCGCCCGCTGGCCGGAGGCAGCAACGGTGCGTCAAATCCTCGTCGTCCGTGCCAACTACCGGCTGGGTAACATCGTCATCGCCACCGCCTTGGTGCCGGTGTTGCAGCAGGCCTACCCCAATGCGGCGCTTGATTTTCTGGTCGGCGAAGGTCCCGCCCCCTTACTCGCGGGACTCCCAATTCGCCAAGTTGATACTATTTCCCGCCGGTGGCTGCGCACCCCATGGAAAGCCATCGCGCTTTGGCGGAGCCTGCATCGTCGGCACTACGACTTGGTGATTGATGGCTCCTTCAGCTCGTTCTCCGGCTCCTTCTATGCGTGGTTAACCGGGGCGCGCCACCGCGCGGGGGGGCAAGGCCATGCCGACCGGTTGCTCACCATCGCCCTACCGGTGCCGCCCAACCTGGAATCTTATGGCATCGCCCCGTGGCTGGCGGGCAGACTTGGCCAGTCGCTCGTGCCCCAAACCCGCCTGCACGTTTCGGCGGCAGCCCGGCAGGGGCTTCGCGCTTGGCTCGAACTGCCGGGCGGCGGGCTGGACCGGTCGCCCCTACTGACGGTCTTTGTCGGCGGCCACCACGAGAAACGCTGGCCGACCGCTCATTGGCTCACCTTGCTCAACGCGCTCGCGGACAAACCTTGGACGACCCTCGTGCTGGTGGGGCCCGAGGAACGCGAACTCGTCGGCGTCCTCACCGCGGCCGCGCACGGCGGCGTGCGGATCATCCCGCCGCAACCACTCCACCGTTTAACCGCGGTGTTGGCCGAATCCTCCCTGCTCATCACCCCCGACTCCGGCCCGCTGCACATCGCGGCAGCCTTGGCCGTGCCGGTGCTCGCACTCATCCAATCACCGCACTCCCTGCGTTTCATGCCGCCGGGGACGGCCCACCGCACGGTGCTGCGGGCAGATCCGGCAGCGGTGCTGGCGGCCCTGGAGGAACATCCTGTCCGGCCAGCGCTGGAGCGCCCGCCAGCGGCAGGCTCAGCTCAAACGTAACCTCGCCCGCCCCCGCCTCGCCTAGGCGCAGCTCACCGCCGTGGGCTCGGGCGATCTGCCTCGCCAGACTCAAACCGAGCCCGTGCCCCCCGGCATCGGCCCCGTCGCGGGTCGCCCGATAAAAACGCTCAAAGAGCCGGGTGCGCAGCCCGGGCGGAATTGGCGGACCGCTATTGGTCAGCGTGATCCGGGCGGTTTCCTCTCCAACCGACAACACGCAGCGCACATAGCCGCCCGGCCGGTTGTAGCGCGTGGCGTTATCGAGCAGGTTTAACAACAGCCGCCGCAGGTGATCCGCGTCGCCCATGATCGCCGCCCCGGGCTCCAGCGCCGCTTCGAGTCGCACCGCCCGCGCCGCCGCCAACAGCTCGGCGTCCTCCGTGATCCCGGTGAGCAGGCCGCCGAGGTCGATTGCCACGCGCTGCCCCAAACCCTGCCCGGCATCAAACCGGGCGAGCTGCAACAGGTGCTCAGTGATGCGGTCCAGTCTTGCGATTTCCTCCTGCAAACTGATCAGCCGACTGCGGGCGTCCGCCGACATTGCGGGTGTCCGCAAAAGGGTTTCCACCTCGCCGCGCATGATGGTGAGCGGTGTGCGCAGCTCATGGGAGGCATCACCCGCAAAGTTTCGCGACTGGGTGAAGGCCTGCTGCAACCTCTCCAGCATCGCGTTGAAAACCAGGGCGAGTTGCTGCAAGGTGTCTTGCGTCGGCGGCACCGGCACCCGCCTGTCCAGCTCGCTGGGCCCGATGGTCGCCACCTCGTGAGCCAAGCGCCCGAGGGGACGAATGGCCCGGCGCCCCGCCCACATGCCCAGCAGCGCGATCACCCCAACGGCAACGGGCAACGCATACGCGTAGGCCCAGAGCAACCGGTTGACCAAAATATCCATCACCGCGCGGTTGTGTCCGAGGATCAGGGTGTCTTGCCCGAGAGAGAAAGCCTGCACCCGCCAGCGCTGGCCGTCATCCCGCTCATTATGCGGGCCGCGGCGCGGTGCCACGCGGCGCACGAGCTCATCGCTCAGATGAAGCCCCACAGGCAGCACGGCCCCGTCGGCCCGCAAGATCCGCCAACCCAACCAGGGATGGTGGCTCCATGCCTCCACGGCGGTGTCCGCTTCGGCCCACGCCGATTGAAATTCAATCGCCTCTTCGGCCAGTTCCTCGTCCATCAATTGCCACAGTCCCGGCCGCAGAATCAGCAGGGTGCCGAGGCCGAACAGCACAAGCGCCCCGGTGGCGCACAGCACCATCCATAGGGCGATCCGGTGTTGGAATTTCCAGTCGCTCACACGCCACCCTTCAGTTGATAGCCCACGCCGCGTTCGGTCTGAATCAGCGGGGTCGGAAACCCGTCATCTATCTTGCGCCGCAGCCGCTGGACCGCGACATCTACCACATTGGTGCCCGGGTCAAAGCTGTAGCCCCACACTTGCTGGATGATTTCGGTGCGCGTCACCAGCCGGCCTGAAGCCCGCAGCAGGCATTCCAGCAAGGCAAACTCCCGCGGGGTGAGAGCGATCACCTGCCCGGCCCGCTGCACTTCGCGCGTGGCCACATTCATCGCGAGATCCGCCATGGCCAGCACGGTGCTGCCTTCGCCGGTGCGCCGGCGCACGACCGCCCGCAACCGGGCCAGCAGTTCACTCATGGCAAAGGGCTTGGCGAGGTAATCGTCCGCGCCCAGGTTCAGGCCCTCGACCCGCTCCTCCAGATCGCCCCGCGCCGTCAGCAGGATCACCGGCACATTATTTCCCTCTGCCCGGAGCTTGCGCAGCAAACTGAGCCCGTCCCGGCCCGGCAGCATGATATCCAGCAGCACCGCATCGAAGACTTCGCCCCCGAGCCGGGCCAGCGCCTCATCACCGCGATGCAGGACCGTCACGACATAACCCTGCTCCTCCAAGCCCGCCCGCACAAACGCCGCCACCTTGGGTTCATCCTCAACCACTAGAATTAGCATGCCGGCACCCCACCAGATTTTAGCCCCAACCGCACGCCTGAATCCCCAAGTCGCGACCAGTAACTGCCAGCCGCAGAATTACATTAGTGTAATTTTCCTAACCAAGCGGCAGTAGCTTGGGTCCAAGTCGTCGTGCCCAAACCTGGATTCCTCCCTCCACCCGCGCCAGCCGAGCGCGGCCACTTCATCGCCAACCTGCTCGCAAGCCGCTTGGGCGGCGCCTTGCTGTTGGCTGGCTTGGCGATGGCCGTGTTCTCGACCGTGCGTCTCGGCCTGCTGCTCTTTTCATTCCGGGAGCAGTCGTGGTCGTCCGCGCTGCCAGCCGCCATCGGCTGGGGCTGGCTGTATGACGCCGGGGCCACCGCTTGGCTGCTGATCCCAGTCGTCCTGCTGCTGACGGTGCTCCCCAAAAATTTCTTCCGCCGCTGGCCCGGCCGTCTGGCGGCGCACGCCGTTTTGCTCGCCGCCAGCTTCGGCCTGCTTTTCACAGCCTTGGCAGAGTTTGCCTTCTGGGATGAATTTGGCGTGCGCTTCAACTTCATCGCGGTGGACTATCTCATTTATACCACCGAGGTCATTGGGAACATCCGTGAGTCCTATCCCCTGCCGCTGTTGTTGGGTGGCGTGGCGATCCTGATGATCCTCTTGCATGTCTTTCTGAACCGGCGCGGCTGGATCAGTCGCTGGCTCGAGCATGCCGGCCAGCCCTGGCGGCAGCGGCTGGCCAGCGGCACCGCCTGCGTCGCCATGCTGCTGGCGCTCGGTCTCGCCTTGTCGGAGCGCCAGTTGCCGGAGTTTGCCAACACCTATACCCGCGAACTGGCCAAAAACGGGCCATGGTCCTTTTTTGCGGCGTTTCGTGCCAGCGAACTCAACTATCCGCAATTCTACCAAACCCTGCCGGACGCGGAGGTCTTCACCCGGCTGGAGCGGCAGCTCGGCACCGCGATCCCAGCCGTCTCCGGCCCGGACCTGTTGCGTTTCGTGCCAGCGCGGACCTTGGCCCCGGCCCGCCGCCTGAATATCATCCAGATCACGGTGGAAAGCCTGAGCGCCTCCTTTCTCACCCGTTACGGCAACACTCAGGGGATAACTCATCGGCTCGATGCGCTCACCCCCCAAGCCCTCGTCTTTGACCGGCTGTATGCGACCGGTAATCGCACCGATCGCGGCATGGAAGCGCTCTCGCTCTCCGTGCCGCCGACGCCGGGGCGCTCGCTGGTTAAGCGGCCGGAAAACGCTGGGCTCTTTACCTTGGGCTCGGTGCTACGCGAGGCCGGCTATGCCACCGCATTCATCTATGGCGGCTACGGCTATTTCGACAACATGAACGACTTCTTTGGCAACAACGGCTACCGGGTGGTGGACCGGCTCGCCGTGGGTGAAGCCGACGTCACCTTCGCCAACGCTTGGGGTGCCTGCGACGAGGATTTGCTGCGCTGGACCCTGCGGGAGGCAGACCGCGACCACGCGACCGGGCGCCCTTTCTTTCATTTTGTGATGACCACCTCTAACCATCGGCCATTCACCTATCCGGACGGCCGGATTGACTTGCCTTCCAAAACCTCGGGACGACAGGGCGGCGTGAAATACACCGACTGGGCCATCGGTCATTTCCTCGACGAAGCCGCCACCCGGCCGTGGTTTCGCGACACCGTCTTCGTGATCGTAGCCGACCACTGCGCAGCCAGCGCCGGGCGCGCCGCCCTGCCCGTGGAGAATTATCACATCCCCATGCTGATCTATGCCCCGGGCGGACAGATTCCCGTCGGCCATGTGGACACGCTGATGAGCCAGATCGACTACGCTCCTACCCTCCTTGGCCTGCTCAACCTGTCCTATCAGAGTCGCTTTTTCGGCCGGGATGTCTTGGACCCATCCTTAGCCCAGCTGCCGGGCCGGGCCCTCATCGCCAACTATCAGAAACTGGGGCTCTATACCGGCGACCGCCTGAGCGTGCTTCAACCGGTGCGGCAGCATGCCCTCTATGCCGTTGAGCCGGACGGTCGCAATGCCACGGTCAGCGCCGACGACCCGGAACTGTTGTCCGACACCATCGCCTATTATCAGGCCGCCAGTTGGTTGATCCACCACGGTCGCCAGCAAGCCCTCGTCAATGAACCTGCCGCCCACTGACCCCCGGAAGACCGTCGCATGGAATCTGGAGCGCTCTTGGCTCCCCGTGCTGCTCGCGCTCGGTGGCGTGATCGCCTTGGCCGAGTTGACAAATCTGGACCTCGCAGTGCAGGACAAGCTCTTTGATTTCGGGCGCGGGCGCTGGCTGGTTGATCAGAGCGATCCCGCAGGGCAAGCGTGGTTCTACACCGGCCCCAAAGCGGTCCTGTTCGTCGGCGGGCTGAGCCTACTGTTGCTGGCACTGTATCCCCCCTCGTGGCGGCCACGAGGCAGACCAGCTTGGTCGAGGGACCGGCGCGGGCTGCTGATTTGCTTCTTCACCCTCGGGCTGGCGCCACTTGCCATCGGCCAGCTGAAGGGACTCACCAATATATATTGTCCGGCACAAATCGAGCGCTACGGCGGCACCCACGCCTACGTCCGACTGCTGGAACGACATCCGAACGGGCTAGGGCTGGAGAAGTGCGGGCGGTGCTGGCCGGCGGGGCACGCCAGCGGCGGCTTCGCCTTGCTGGCCTTGGCCGGACTGGCCCGGACGCGACGCGGCCAGTTGCAGGGCTTGCTGGCCGGTTTGGTCGCAGGCGGCTTGATGGGCGGCTACCAGATGGCCAAAGGCGCGCACTACCTGAGTCACACCGTGGTGACCGCACTGCTGGTCTGGCTCACCTTCCTCATCTTGCGCCAGCTGCCCGGTCTGCGTTCGCCGCCGGCCAGTTCCTGAACGTTCAATTTTCAGCGTAGGCCAAAGCCGCACTCTACGCTGGTCGCGCGCCAATTTCCCGCCCATAAACGGCGCGATTTTCCAAAAACCATGAGCCAACACCCTACCCGCGAATTCAAACTCGGCCTCATCGGCCTCGATACCTCCCACGTCATCGTCTTCAGCGACGAGTTCAACAACCCGGAGTCCAAACACAAACTTTCCGGGGCCAAGGTCGTCGCCGCCTGGCCCGGCGGCTCGCCCGACTTGCAGTCGAGCATCGGCCGCGTGCCCGGCTACACGAAAGACCTACGCGAGAAGTACGGCGTGCAGATCATGGATTCCATCGAGGCGGTCGTGGCCGCGAGCGACGCCCTTCTCCACACCTCGCTCGACGGCCGCGTGCATCTGGAGCAGTTCAAGCGCATCGCCGCCGCCGGCCCGGGCAAGCCGGTGTTCGTGGACAAACCCTTCGCCCTCTCAAAGGCGGATGCCGAGGCCATCTTCGCCGTCGCGGCGCAGCATGGCTGCCCCATCTTTTCATCCTCCTCCCTACGGTTCACCGGCGCGCTGACCCGCGTGGTCACACCCGAAACCCGGCCACTGGTGAAAGGCGCGCAATTCCACGGCCCGGCCGTCTTTGAGCCGACCAACCCCGGCTTCTACTGGTATGGCATCCACCCGATCGAGATGCTCTACACCACCATGGGTACGGGCTGCCGCCGCGTGCGCTGCCTCGGCAACGACACCTTTGATATCATCACCGGCATCTGGGCCGACGGCCGCATCGGCACGGTGCAGTGCAACCGCACCGGCAACGACGAATACCATGGCCTCGTGCACTTCGAAAAATCCAGTGTGCACGTGAACGTGCAGACCGAAGAGAAGGGATTCTTCACCTGCCTCTCCGAGGCCATCCTCGCCTTCCTCCGCACCGGCCAGCCACCCGTCGCGGCCGCTGAGACCATCGAGCTCATCCGCTTCATCGAGGCCGCCAACGAATCCCGCGCCCACGACGGCCGCGAAATCCTCCTCTGACCCCCAAACCAGTTTGTCATCTAATAGATGACAAACTGGCTTGGGCCCTGCCTGTGAAAATCATCCGCCACGCCGGAGAACTCACGTTCAAGGCCGGTCCGTTCAGCCTCGGCCCGGGCGCGCCCGCCCTGCAAATCAACGGGCGAAACCATCCGCTGCGCGCGGCGGGCCCTGCCGGGTGGCGCAGCCGACAGGTTGAGCTGACGCTCGCACTCAGGTCCGAGGCGAAAAACCGCCTGCGCGTCACCGCCAGCCTGTGCAACCACGGGGCCGAGGTCATCACCCTTAACCACGTCACGCTTTTCGCCAGCAAAACCCTCACGCTCGGACCCGCGCCGGCCGCTGCGCGCATCCTTGAGCAAAACGCCTACAGCGGCCGGGTGCGCACGCCGCGCCAGATGTTTACCGGCAGCGACGGGCTCAAGGCGCTCAACGGCACCACGGGCGGCTTCGTCAGCCAGAACCACACGGTCTTCTACTGCCCGACTTCGCGCACCGCGCTGCTGCTCGGTTTTGAAACCGTGGATCGTTGGCTGCCACAGTTCAGCGCGCGCCTGCTGGCCGCCACCGGCCGCGATGCCAGCGCGATGGCCAATGTGGACGGAGCCGTCACCGCCGCCACCGCGATCTCCGCCACTCCCGCCACCCGCGTGCCGCCATTCCGAGACTTCCGCATCGAATTCGACGGCGGCGACTACGCGCTCGCCCCCGGCACCTCACTCGCGTTGGGCGATTTCGTCCTCGCCGCTGGCCCCGATCCGCTCGCGCTCCTCGACGCGTACGGTCGTCGTCTCAAGACCCGCAACCGCTTCGCCGATCCCGTCGGCCCGCTCGCCAACTGGTGCAGCTGGTATCCCTACCGGCTTGGCGTGACGGAGACCCTCGTGCTCGCCACGGCCCGCGCCGCGCGTGCGCGCAACCTGCACCAGCTCGGGCTCCGCTTCATCCAGGTCGATCTCGGTTGGGAAAAGGACAACATTCCGTCGTTCTTCGAGGAGAACGAGCGTTTCGCCCACGGCCTCGGCTGGCTCAGTGCCGGCCTGCGCCGCGAGGGTTTCGATCTCGGCCTCTGGGTCGGCGTGCTCTGCATCGCGGAGAGCCATCCGGTCGCCCAAGAGCACCCCGAGTGGTTGCTGCGCGGCCCCGACGGCCAGCCGCACAACAACTATAACTGGTTCTGGGAACCGTTCTGTCCGATCTACGCGCTCGATGTCTCGCACCCTGGGGCACAACAGTGGCTGCGGGAGAACTTCACTCGTCTCGCCGAAAAGGGCGTGCGCTTCGTGAAATGGGACTTCGCCGGCGTCGTCACCGGCCGAGAACTGCGTGGCCGGCATGATCCACAATTTGTGAACGCCCGCGCGCGCGAGGCCGTGCGCACCGCCTTCCGCATCGCACAGGATGCGCTCGATTCCACCGGCGAAAAGGCCGTGATGATCGACTGCTCTGCCACCGACCTCGCCGCTGCGGGCATCGCCGCCATCAATTACGCGAACGCGGACACCGGCAACACTGGGCTCGGCTGGCGGCACCTGCGCGAGGTTTACACGTCCTACGCCTGTCATCTCTTCAAACACCACTGGGCGCTGCTGCAGCCTTCCTGCCTCGTCGCTGGACTGCCCGGCACCCTCGAGGAAGCGCGCGTCCGCGCCACGATCACTTTCATGGGCGCCGGCCACGTGGACCTCGGTGACGACCTCACCAACCTGCCCGAGGACCGCTGGGCCGTGTTGCTCGCCACCCTGCCGCCCAACGATACGCCCGCCACGCCAGTGGACCTGTTTCACCCCGTGGAGACCGGCGTGCTGGCCTACCTCGGTCTCATTAAAGCCAAGGATAAAAAAACTGGCCGCCACACCGCCGCCGCGAGCGCGGCCGCAGATCACACCGCCACGCTTCCTCCGCCAACCGCAGGCGAACCGCAGGGCGCCTGCGTGTGGTCGCTCCCGATGAACGCGGACTGGGATACTTGGCATCTCGTCGCCTTTTTCAACTGGACCGAGCCGCCGATCGAAACCGGTTCCAACGTCAGTCTCGCGCGGCGCTTTCAGGTCGCCTTCACGCGGCTCGGTCTGCCGAAATCCGCGCGCTTTTGGGCCTACGAGTTCTGGTCGGGCCAGTTCCTCGGCGAAGTGCCACGACCGTTGCGCCCCGCCGGGACGTATCGCCACCCCGGTGACTTCACGAATCCGATTCAAGAGTCCGCCGCCGGCGTGCTCGATATCGGCTTCCATGGCCCGGCGGTGAAACTGGTCGTCCTGCGCCGGCCGCGCCCGCACCCGTGGCCGCTCGGCACGAGTTTCCACCAGAGCGGCGGCCGCGAACTGAGCAACGTGCGCTGGCACGCAAAAACCCGCACGCTTTCCGGCCAACTCCACCGGCCCAAGGGTGAGCGCGGTTACCTCATGATCGCGGTGCCCACGGCGACTGGAGTCACCACGCATAAACTCCCGCTCATCGCCACCCGCGACGTGACGGCGTGGTCAGTCCACCTACGCGGCGCTGAAATCCTAGTGTCACGCAATGCGTGACACTGGATTGAGTCGGCAGATTTCATCGAACGGTGCCGTGGGCAGCGGGCCGGCGGCGAAATCCGTCAGCACCGCGTCGAGCTGCGCGCGGTTGCTTGCGCCGACGACCACGCGGTCGAGTTCCCCCAGGCCGAAGGTAAAGCGGTGGGCCAAGCTCGCAAGCGGCAGGCCGTGCTGCTCGGCCAGTGTCTGCAACTGGATCGCGCGATCAATCTGCGGGCCCCACACCCAAGGCGGTCGCTCGCGCACAAATTCAGCGTGCCGCGCCCCGAGTAAACCCATGTGCAGCGGACTCGCGCCGTAGATCAGGGCACCATGGCGGCGGACCCGCGGCACATCCTCCGCCAGCCCGTCGCATATCACCGGATCCAGCCGACGGAATAGCATGACCACATCAAAAACCCCCGCCTCCAGGAAACCGTCCCACCCCGCGCCCTCCCCGCCACCCAACCCGAGCCGGCGGGCGAGCCCAGCGGCCTGTAATTGCCGCAAGGTTGCCACCACGCGGGGCCGTGCCGCGACCGGCACCTGTTGCGGCTCGTGCAGGAAAAGCAGGTCCACGGCGGGCAGCGCGAGCACATCCAGACTGCGCTGCAATGAATCCCGTAGGCCGGTATCGGTGTAATCGAAACGCGCCTCATGCAAATCCGGCCAGGGCAACCGGCCGACCTTGGTGCTCACCACCGGCCGCGGCCCACGCCACTGCGCCAGCGCGCGGCCCAGCAGTTGCTCCGCGCAGCCATACGAGGGTGCCGCGTCGAAGACCCGCACGCCGCGCGCCAACGCCTGTTGGAGGGTTTCGAACGATTCGCCTTCATCCACCGGCGCCCAAGTGCCGCCGAGTCCTGCCAGCCCGAGCGCGAGCCGGCTATCACCGAGCCCGCAGCCGTCGAGTTGTGGCGATAATCCGAACTCCGTTCGTCGCGTTGGTTTCATGGGTGCTCGCTAGCTACAAGCCTGCGGGCGCGGCGCCGACTTCGTTCGCAAAAATCCACCCGCGCGGGGTTACCTGTAAGCGCCTCATCCGGTAAAACTTATTTCCCCGCACTCCAACCCCCGTCCGCCATGAGTGAGCTGCCGGTCACTAGGGCCGCATCGTCGCTCGCGAGATAGTGCGCCGCCGCCGCAATCTCCTCGGGCCGGCCCATGCGGCCGATGAGCTGGGTGGCGCTCATATCGCGGTAGGCCTGCGCTGGATCGGCGTATTCCTTCAGCCGGGCCTGCACAAAGGGTGTCTCGATACGGCCGGGGCAGATGCAGTTGAAGCGCACGCCCGTCGCCGAATGGTCGAGCGCGAGCTGCTTGGTGAGGCCGACCACGGCGAATTTCGTCGTCACATAGGCGAGGCGGTCGCGCACCCCGATCACACCGCCGATGGAAGCGATATTGATCACGCTGCCTTTTTCCCTAGCGAGCATCGCGGGCAGGAAGGCCTTGGTGACGTTGAAAACACCGCGCACGTTCACGCGGTAGAGCCGGTCGAGGTCGGCGGCGGTCGTCTGCAAAATCGTGCCCACGTGGCCGATACCGGCGTTGTTGACGAGCAGGTCGAGCGGACCGAGCGCCTCGGCGAGTGCGTCGCACGTGGTTTCGTCCGCCACATCGAGTTCCACAAATTCCGCCCGGCCGCCTGCGGTCGTGATCAGGGCGACGGTTTCCGCACCGCCCGATGCGTCGATGTCGGCCACGTGCACCCGCGCCCCGGC
>JBDNGL010000154.1:0-2976 GCA_041689285.1 Opitutaceae bacterium | reverse complement strand
GAACAGTCGCCGCCCAGGCCTTCCTGCTTGAGCGCTTCGATCACGTGCGGATTCGGCAGGGCCTTCACCGCGTAATAATTGATGAAGCCACCCGGCACCCACGCAAAGGCGGCATACAAGGCCCGCGCATTTTTGCGCATCGCGACCTCGTCATAGAGATGAAACGGCGTCGGCACCTCGGCAGCGACGGCTTCCAGTTGTTGCTTGGTGAAAGGCAGGGACTTGTCGGTCATAGGCGTAAAAGCGCGCAAAAAAGACCGGCAAGGGCCGGTCTGTCAATCAGGACGGGGAACCAGATTTAATTTACCGCAGACCGCCGCAGCAACGAAGTGCCAGCCACCGCCACGCAGAAGTTCGCAGGTTCAATTCCCGCCGGTCGCCCTACCTTGTCACTCAAAGAGACGGTCATGCCTGAGTGTCGGCCGGGGTCGCAGATCCCCGCCGTTCGCGCCGTGTTGGCTGGCCATGGCGGAGTTCGGGAACCCCGCCGACAAAACCAACCTACACTTTCAGATGCGCCAGCAAGGCCTGCTCTTCCGGCTGCGGGCAGCGGTTCACCATTCACCTCGAGGATGCGGCGCGCCAGCGGCTCAAGCTGCTCGGCGGCCACTGCGACCACGCCGCGCTTATTTGCTCGCCCGCCGGTCGCCGCACCCAAGCATCCCGACCTCCCCCATGAAAACTCGCCCCTCGTCCCGTTCGCGGGCGATTTCGCGCTCCCGCCCCACCCCGCCCTCGACCGCGGCCCATGTGCCGGTCGAGTTCACTTTTACCGCCCGCGGCGCCTACGCGGATCCGTTCAACCAACTCACGCTCGACGCGCTCTTCACCGATCCCGCCGGCACGGTCCGCCGCGTGCCCGCCTTCTGGGCCGGCGGCAAAACTTGGAAGGTCCGCTACGCCTCAGCACTCCCCGGCGTCCACGCTTTCCGCACCGAATGCTCCGCCACCGACGACCCCGGCCTGCACGGGCGCACCGGCCGCGTCACCCTCACCGCCTACCGCGGCAAAAACCCGCTCTATAAGCACGGCCCGGTGCAGGTCGCGCCCGACCGACGCCACTTCGAGCACGCCG
Organism: Opitutaceae bacterium; assembly: GCA_041689285.1. Taxonomy (GTDB): domain Bacteria; phylum Verrucomicrobiota; class Verrucomicrobiia; order Opitutales; family Opitutaceae; genus UBA2377. Next base: position 1,901 of record JBDNGL010000154.1, on the reverse strand, counting down.
ACGGCACGCCGTTCTTCTGGTTGGGCGACACGTGGTGGATGGGGCTGTGCCATCGCCTGCAATGGCCGCAGGGTTTTAAGCAGCTCACCGCCGACCGTGTGCAGAAGGGCTTCAACGTCGTCCAGATTATCGCGGGGCTCTACCCCGACATGCATGCCTTCGACCCGCGCGGCGCCAATGAGGCCGGCTTCCCTTGGGAGGAGGGCTACGCGCACATCCGCCCAGAGTATTTCGACAAGGCCGACGAACGCCTCGCCCATCTCGTCGCGCAGGGCATCACCCCCTGCATCGTCGGCGCGTGGGGCTACTTCATCGCGTGGATGACCGAAGACCAGCTCAAGGCGCACTGGCGCTACCTCATCGCGCGCTACGGCGCGTGGCCGGTCCTTTGGTGCACCGCCGGCGAGGCCAACCTTCCGTGGTATCTCGCGAAAAACTTTCCCGAGGACGACCGCACCATGGTCAAGGGTTGGACCACTCTCATGCGTTACGTGCGGGCGACGGATCCCTTCCACCGTCCCGTCACCATCCACCCCACCGCCATCAATCGCTACACCGCGCGCAATGCCACCGACGACGAGTCGCTGCTCGATTTCGATCTCCTGCAGTGCCTGCACGCTCAAAACGAGGCCGTGACCATCACGGTGAAAGCCGTCCGCGAAACCTACGCCGCCACCCCGCGCATGCCCATCCTCAACGGCGAGCCCTGCTATGAGATGCTCGGCGGCACCCTCACCGCCCCGTGGCCGCGCCGCGCCTTCTGGTCCTGCGTGCTCAACGGCGCCGCTGGCCACACCTACGGCGGCAACGGCCTCTGGCAGTGCAACCAGCCCGGCATTCCCCACGGGGCCTCGCCCCACGGCGGCAACTACGGCAACACCCCGTGGCAGGAGGCGATGCACTACACCGGCTCCGCCCAGTGCGCTCTCGGCAAAAAACTCCTCACCCGCTTCGCCTGGGAAAAATTCACGCCGCACCCCGAGTGGGCCGCCTACACCGGCGACATCTGGCTGCCGCTCGCCGACGCCCACTGGATCTGGTCGGCACTCGAAAACCCGCCCAAGGACGCACCCAATCGCCGCCGCTACTTTCGCAAAACCTTCACGCTCCCCAAGGATAAAAAAAATCTCAGCGCCCGCCTGCGCTTCGCCGGCACGCACCACACCGAGGCCCAGCTCAACGGCGCGTCCGCCGGCACGGGCTGGGAATGGCGCCTTGGCCCGCAGTTCAACGACCGCGCCCCCCTGCTCCGCCCCGGCCGCAATGTGCTCACGATCTGGTGCGAACACCGCCCCGCCCAAGGCGACACCCCTGGCCTCCTCGCCTGCCTCGAAATTCGCTTCGCCAACGGCAAGGTGCAGCGCCTCGTCACCGATGTGTCCTGGAAAACATGGACCGGAAAAGTCAGCGGCTGGGACACCCCCGAGCACGACGACACCGGCTGGCCCGCCGCCGTGACCGTCGGCCGACACGGCGATCAACCCTGGGGCAAAATCACGCCACCCGACCTGAGCCTGCACGGCCCGCAGAGCGCCGGCATCCCGGGGAAAATCCGGGTCACCTACGTGCCCCACGCCGAGCCGATCACCGTGCGTGATCTCGACCCCGGCAGCCGGTGGCGCGCCACCCATTTCGATCCCGTCACCGGCAAAGAAAAATCTCTCGGTGCCTTTAGCCCCGGCCCCGATGGCACCCGGCCCTGCCCACCCCCCGCCGGCGACCACGACTGGATCCTCATCCTGCAACGCGATTAAACACCGCGACCAGCGTCGGACGCCCGCGCCTACCACCGACCGTCACCCATCCAGCGGCGAGCGCATCCCCGGCCCCGGCTTCTGCATCACATGCGTGTAGATCTGCGTCGTCTCCACACTCTGGTGACCCAACAATTCCTGCACCGT
>JBDNGL010000153.1:0-8005 GCA_041689285.1 Opitutaceae bacterium | reverse complement strand
CTAGAGTGAGTGCAAGGGCCGCGTTTACAGGGCATGGATTGCGCTCTTGCTCACCGCCAGACCGGCTTCCTTGACGGCCTCGCTCATCGTCGGATGGGCGTGGATGGTGCGGCCGAGATCCTCGGCGCTGCCGCCGTATTCCATGTGCGTGACAATCTCGCTGATGAGCTCGCCGGCATTTTTGCCGAGGATCTGGGCGCCGAGGATTTTGTCAGTCTGCGCGTCGGCGATGATCTTCACGAAGCCATCGGCCGCGTCGTTGGCGTGGGCGCGGGCGTTGGCAGCGAAGTTGAATTTGCCGATGTTGACCTTGAGGCCCTTGGCCTTGGCGGCGTCCTCACCGAGACCGACGGAGGCGACCTCGGGATCGGTGTAGATGATGGCCGGCATGAGGTCCCAGTTGATGTGACCGGCCTTGCCAACGATCCACTCGGCGACGGCGACACCGTCCTCCTCGGCCTTGTGGGCGAGCATGGGGCCGTCCACGACATCGCCGATGGCCCAAATGTTTTTCGCGGACGTGCGCAGGTGGCCGTCCACCTTGATGCGTTTTTTGTCTGTGAGTTCGACGCCGGCCTTTTCCAGGCCGAGGTCGTCGGCATAGGGGCGGCGGCCGACGGCGACGAGCACCTTGTCGGCGGCGAACTCGAGCTTCTGGCCGTCGCGTTCGACGGTGAGCACGCCCTTGGCGAAGCCAGTGACCTTGGCATTCACCTCGATCTTGAGCCCCTGTTTTTGGAGGATGCGGGTGAAGCCGCGGACGACGTCATCGTCGTAGGCCGCGGCTATTTTTGGAAGAAACTCGACGATAGTGACCTCGGCGCCGAGGCGGGCCCAGACGGAGCCGAGCTCGAGCCCGATGGCCCCGCCGCCGACGACCACGAGTTTCTTCGGGACGCGGGTGAGGGTGAGGGCCTCGGTGCTCGAGATGACGGTCGCGCCGTCGAATTTTAGGAACGGCAGCTCGACGGGGACGGAGCCGGTGGCGATGACGAAATGCTTGGCGGTGAGTTCCTCGGAAAGCGCGTTGGGGACAACGCGCTCCACCTTGACAGTGTTGGCTGAGACGAAGCTGGCGGTGCCGGTGAGGACGGTGACCTTGCGGGCCTTGGCGAGCAGCGCGATGCCAACGGTCATTTTGTCCACGATGCCGTCCTTCTTCTTGAGCATGGCGGGCACGTCGATCGCGACCTCGCCGGTTTTAATGCCGTGGTCAGCGGCATGCTTTTGCGTGAAGGCGAAGTGCTCGGAGGAGGCGAGTAGCGCCTTGCTCGGGATGCAGCCGATGTTGAGGCAGGTGCCACCGAGCGCAGCGCGTTTGTCAATGAGGGCGACCTTGAGGCCGAGTTGAGCGGCGCGGAAGGCGCACACATAACCGCCGGGGCCGGCGCCGATGACGATGAGGTCGAAGGAAGACATGAGAAAGTAGCGGGTAGTGAGCAGCGGGTAGCGGGTAGATCGGATGGGCGAGCAGCGGGCGGTGATGCAGGTGGGATTGAGACTGCTCGCTACCCGCTACTTTGGTCAGACTCCAATGAGGAGCCTGCTGGGATCCTCGATGGCTTGCTTGACCTTGACGAGGAAGGTGACGGCTTCCTTGCCGTCCACGAGGCGGTGGTCGTAGCTGAGGGCGAGATACATCATCGGACGGATAACGACTTGGCCGTTGACCGCCATGGGGCGCTCGTTGATGGCGTGAAGACCGAGGATGGCGCTCTGCGGGGCGTTGAGGATAGGCGTGGAGAGCATTGAGCCGAAGATGCCACCGTTAGTGATGGTGAAGACGCCGCCTTCAAGATCGGCGAGGGTGACTTTGCTCTCGCGGGCTTTTTTGGCGACGTCGCCAATGGCCTGCTCGATCGCGGCCATGCCGAGAGTGTCGCAATCGCGAATGACCGGCACCATGAGGCCCTTCTCGGTCGAGACCGCGACACCGATATCGTAGTAGTGATTCTGGATGATCTCGTCGCCAGCGAACTGGGCGTTAACGGCGGGGACATCCTTGAGGGCCTGCACGACGGCCTTGGTGAAGAAGGACATGAAGCCGAGCTTCACGCCGTGTTTTTTGACGAAGTCGTCTTGATATTTTTTGCGCAGGTCCATGACGGCGGACATGTCCACCTCATTGAAGGTGGTGAGCATGGCGGCCTCGTGCTGGGCCTGCACGAGGCGCTCGGCGATGCGCTTGCGGAGCGGACTGAGCTTTTTGCGAGACTGCCGTTCGACGCTGGCGGCGGGTGCGGCGGACGGCACGGAGGTCGTCCCTCCAGTGGTGGGGGCGGCGGGTGCGGCGGACGACACGGAGGTCGTCCCTCCAGCACTTTCCGCTTTGAGCAGGTCGCCCTTGGTCACGCGGCCGCCTTTGCCGCTGCCCTCGACCTTGGTGGGATCGACGCCGGTCTCGGCGGCGAGACGACGGACGGCAGGTGAGGCGGTGGGTTCGCCGGATGGTGGATTGGTCCCGGATGAGTCCACCTTCGCTGGCATGCTGCCGGCCGTGGGCGAAGCGGACGACACGGAGGTTGTCCCTCCAGCCGACTCAGCAATCAGGGCGACGACTTCGCCGATTTTAACCTCGGCGCCTTCGGCGACCTTGAGGGTGATTTTGCCGGCTGACTCCGCGGTGCCCTCCGCAGTGATTTTGTCGGTCTCGAGCTCAAAGAGCGGCTGGTCTTTTTTGACGACGTCGCCGTCCTTGACGTGCCACTTGGCGAGCACGCCTGAATTGATGGATTCGCCCATGGGCGGGATTTTGACTTCGAGGGGCATGATAAAGAGGAGTGGGTAGCGGGTAGGGGTTAGCGAGTGGAGAACAGCGATGCGGAATGGAATGAACCGGAGGGTGATTCGCTAGGCGATGCCAGAAAGTCGAATCAGATGGTGAAGGCGTCCTTGAGGAAGGCGGCGAGTTCGTGACGGTGGAGGGCGAGGGAGCCGACGGCAGGTGAGGCTGAGGCGTCGCGGCCGGCGTAGAGCGGCACGACCCCAAAGAGAGCGGTCAGGTGCGGGGCGATGAACGACCACGCGCCCATGTTCTGTGATTCCTCCTGACACCAGACGATCCGGGTGCCGTGGTATTTTTTTGCGATTTCGGCGAGGCGTTTGCTGTGCAACGGATAAAGTTGCTCGAGGCGCACGATAGCGGTGTTGGCATGCCGGTTCTTTTCCCGGTAGTCGCAGAGGTCGTAGTAAACCTTGCCAGAGCACAGGATGAGGCGCGTCGGCGGTTCGACCCCGCGGGCTGCGGGCTCGTGGGTGCCAGTGCTGGCGGTAACGAAGAGCGGATCATCGAGGATTTCCTCAAACGAGCCGCGGGTGAAGTCCTCGAGCCGGGAGACAGCGGCCGGGTGGCGGAGGAGGGACTTAGGCGACATCACGATGAGTGGCTTGCGAAAATCGCGCTTCATCTGGCGGCGCAGCGCGTGAAAGAAGCCGACCGGGGTCGTAATGTTGACGACCTGCATATTATCCTCGGCGCAGAGTTGCAGGAAACGTTCGAGGCGGGCGGAGGAGTGCTCGGGCCCCTGGCCCTCATAGCCGTGGGGCAGGAGGAGCGTAATGGCGCTAGCGCTCTGCCATTTGGATTCGCCGGCGGCGAGAAACTGGTCGATGACCACTTGGGCACCATTGGCAAAATCACCAAATTGGGCTTCCCAAATGCAAAGCATGGTGGGGTAGTCCAAGGAATACCCGTAGTCGAAGCCGAGCACGGCGGCCTCGGAAAGCAGCGAGTTGTAAACACAGAACTTGGCCTGGCCCTCGGCGATGTGTTGGTGCGGGTTATAAGTCTCAAGGGTTTCGGCGTCGTGCAGGACAGCGTGGCGATGGCTAAAAGTGCCGCGCTGACAGTCCTGCCCACTGAGTCGCACCGGCGTGCCTTCAAGCAACAGCGTGCCGAAGGCGAGGGCCTCGGCGAAACCCCAGTCAATCGGGCCACCCTCGCGATGAGCTTGGACACGGTTGGCGATGAAGCGCTTGATCTTGGGGTTGAGTTTGAAGCTATCGGGGATGGTCGTGAGTCCCTGCACGACCTTGGCAAGCACGGCGGCACTGACCCCAGTGGTCACGGGTTTGAAGTGGTAATCGGGTTGAAACTCGGCGGTGGAGCCCGCGAATTTTTTCGCCTCAATGGCGGCGGCGCGTTTGGCGGTTTTGGCGATTTCGGTGGCCTTGGCTTTTTCGAGGTTGGCCTCAAGCGCGGCAGTGTATTCGGCCTTGATGGCCTCCGATTCAGCCTCGGTGATGGAGCCTTCCGCGACCAGCTTACGGCTGAGCACGACCGAGACCTGTGGATGGGCGGCGATCTTCTTGTAGAGCAGGGGCTGAGTGAAGGCGGGTTCGTCGCCCTCATTGTGGCCGTGTTTGCGGTAGCAATACATGTCCACCACGACGTCCTGCTGAAACTGGCAGCGATATTCCAAGGCCAAGCTGGCGACGAAGCAAACGGCCTCGGGGTCGTCGCCGTTGACATGAAAGACGGGGACCTCGATCATTTTGGCGACATCGGTGCAATAGCGCGTCGAGCGGGCGTCGCTGGGATCGGTGGTGAAGCCGATCTGATTGTTGACGATGATGTGGAGCGTGCCACCGGTGCGGTAACCGGGGAGCTGGGAGAAATTCATGGTCTCGGCAACCACACCCTGACCGGCGAAGGCCGCGTCGCCATGAATGAGGAGCGGCAGCACCCGGCGGCGTTCGGTATCTCCGCGGATGCGCTGGCGGGCACGGGCCTTGCCTTGGACGACGGGATCTACGATCTCGAGGTGTGAGGGATTGGCGGCAAGGCGAACCTCGACCTTGCGACCGGAGGTGGTGTCGAGAACGGCCTCGTAGCCGAGGTGGTATTTCACATCGCCGTCGCCACCCACTGCGTCGGGAATGTAATTCTCGGAAAACTGCTCGAAGAGCAGATCGAAGTTTTTGCGCATCGCACTAGTGAGGATATTGAGGCGGCCGCGGTGGGCCATGCCCATGACGATTTCCTCGACCTCCAAGATGGCACATTGCTCGATGGTGGCATCGACCGCGGCGATCAGGGTCTCGCCGCCTTCGAGCGAAAAGCGTTTCTGGCCGACGTAGCGGGTATGGAGAAATTTTTCGAAGAGTTCAGCCTTGTGCAGACGGCGGAGGATGCGGGTTTTCTGCGCCTTGCTGAATGTGGGGGTGTTTTCAATCGATTCCATGCGGGTCTGGAGCCATTCGCGGGCCCTGTGATCCTGCACGTGCATGTATTCCACGCCGATATGGCCGCAGTAAGTGCGGCGCAGGGAATCCACAATGTCGCGCAATTTTTTCTGCCCGCCGCCTTGGTAGTTGGTCAGGGTGAAGGTGTCGTCCAGATCAGACTCGCCGAGCCCGAATTCCTCGAGGGCGAGCTTCGGGTGGGGTGGTGGCGGATCGCTCAGCGGATCCAGATGGGCCTGCAGGTGACCGTGCGAACGGTGGGCGTTGATGAAACGGCCGACTTGGGCCTGCTTGTAGCTGTCGATGACCTTGACCGGAGATTGGGCGACCTCGGCGATATTGGCCCCGCTGTTGCCGAGGGCGAAACCTTGGAAAAAAGCGCGCCAGGTGGGGTCAACGGAGTCGGGATTCTCCAGCCACGATTGATAAGCGGACTCAAGGACGGCCGCATTGGCGTGGGTCGGAAGGGTGGAAGGGCTCATGGAGGATCAGAAAAACGTATAGCGGAACGCTGTGGGGTGGGGTATTTGCTGGGCTGGCTATTAGCGGTAGTTGTAAGACACTACATCACGAGACGGAGCCGGACTCAAGGATTGCGCGAATTGCGATCGGTGATTGCAAAGGAGCTTACTCACAGTAGCAGAAGAATTAGTTAATTCACCGGACCAACATGGAAACCCAGATTAAAGAATCCCTTATGCTGCTCCTCGATGGCATCAAGCGGACTGATGGACAGGTGATTGCGGAGCAGATGGCCCACTTGGACACACTGCTGGAGCAAAGCCGGCAGGCTCTGAATCCGCAACTCGTTCATTTCCTTGAGCGTAGGAGCTATGCCAAGGCACTGCTGTTTCTCGGTGGTGAGAGCGATATACCCGTAGGTGCCTGTGGTGGTCGACCGGCCAAGACCTGAACTATGAGCATAGATGGGAAGCTAAAGACCGATGGCGGACAGAGTTTGGGACAGAATCCATTCGGGGCATTGAGCGGCTTGAGTGTGCCTCAAGGCAGTGCGCTATCGGTTCGCAGCTCTGGCTCAGCAAAAGCAGCCACACCGCTCAAGAATCGGGGTCGGGTGGACATCAAACGCACCACAGCAGGCCGGGGCGGTAAAACGGTGACCGTGGTGACGGCTTTCACGGGGATCGGTCTGCCTGAAAAGGAAATGCTCTGCAAAAAAATGCGCAGTGCCTGCGGCTGTGGCGGCACAGTCAAGGACGGGGAGATCGAGATACAGGGCGATCAGCGGGAGACGGTGGCCAAAATTTTGACCGAAGCAGGATTCCGTCCCGTCTGGGCCGGGGGGTGATAGTCACACCGCCAAGCCCGCCGCCAAGGCGAGGGCGCTCTTCGCACGGTTCATGATGTAGAGATGGTAGCCGGGGGCACCGTGGTCGAGGAGGTCACGGATTTGGTCTAGGGCCCAATCGACACCGATAATCTCCACGACATCAGGGTTTTCAGCAGCGACTTCGAGGCGACGGAGCAGGGCGGTCGGGAGTGGGGTGCCGCACAGCGTAGTGAAACGCTGGATCTGTTTCAACGACAACACCGGCATGAGGCCGGGGACGATGGGCACGGTAATGCCGGCGGCCCGGCATTTATCCACGAAACGGTAGTAGGTGATGTTGTCGAAAAACAGCTGGGTCGTCACAAAGTCGGCGCCGGCATCAACCTTGCGTTTTAAGTGGGTGAGATCGGCTTCCGCAGACGATGCTTCGGGGTGTTTGTCGGGGTAGCCCCCGACACCGAGGCAAAAGTCGGCATGGCGGTTCTTCAATAGGACGACGAGGTCGCTCGCGTAACGCAGACCATCTTTAGAGGGCGTGAAGGTGGCTTCGCCCTTTGGTGGATCGCCGCGTAAAGTCATGATATTGCGGAAACCACCGGCGTGGATGCGGTCGGCAATTTCACCGAGTTCGGTGCGGGTGTGACCGACGCAGGTGAGGTGGGGCATGACTGTGAAGCCAAAATCACGGCGCAGGAAGTCACTCACCTGAGCGGTGCGATCGCGCGTGGTGCCACCCGCGCCGTAGGTGACCGAGACAAAGTCGGGCTGCATCGACCGGAGGGCGGCCGCCGTGGCGCGCAACGCCTCCACGCCTGTATCATCCTTGGGTGGAAAAAACTCCAAGGAGCGCAGTGGACGGTGGTCGGTGAAGAGAGTGGCGATTGGCCGGTCAGGTGGCATGGCATCAACATATGCGGCTTCGTTGATGGGTGTAAAGAACCAAGCGAGTCCAGAAGGCATGTCAGCGTCCCTGCCTTGCTAGGCATAGGCGGTGGCAGGTTGAGGCCGGACGTGGAGGCGCAGGTCACGCCGGGTGGCTGTCGGGCGGGGGCAGCACCAAAAGCAAGGAGATGGCGGGGTAGCTGTCGGCGGCTATCCGGCCGGCGCGAGGGTGCGTTCCTGCTCTGTCTTGAGCCGGAGTTGACCGCAAGCGGCGTCGATGTCGTGGCCTTTTTCACGCCTCAGGGTGACGGAGACGCGGGCAGCCCGCAAAATATCGGCGAAGCGTTCCTGCCGGGTGAGGGAGGGGCGCTTCCAGGGTAGGCCTTCGACGGTGTTGTAGGGGATGAGATTCACGTGCGCGTGCAGGTCGAGGGCGATGGCACGCAGGTGCTCGGCCTGATCGAGCGAGTCGTTGATTTCCTCAATGAGGATAAACTCCAAGGTGACCATGCGACCGTGCTTTTCAGTGAAGGCCTTGATCGCAGGCAACAGCTTAGCGAGCGGGTAGGCCTTGTTGATGGGCATGATTTTCTCGCGGATCTCGTCGGTGGCACCATGCAGCGAAATGGCGAGGCGAATACCCAGCGG
>JBDNGL010000152.1:0-2132 GCA_041689285.1 Opitutaceae bacterium | reverse complement strand
TCTGGATCATCGGGACTGCCTCCAGAACGCTTCAGCCAAGGCCAACCAGCACTCTGGGCTCCGGCCGGTGTGGAGGGGCAGCACGCGATTGGATCCGTCGCGCAGTTCGGCCCAACCGCCTGGAGAGGCAGAGGAGTTCGACGAAGGTGGCCACTGGCACTCGACGAACCGGACGGGATCCGGGGCTGCCGGGACCTTCGGGCGCGTCTGGTCCATTTGCTGGCGCAGCTTTGGATAGCTCAGTCGGACGCTGCGGGCGACATGGGATGGACTGTGAATACGGGCCAGTTCCGCAGCGGCGACCCAGAGGGCTGCCGGGAGGCGTCGGCGACCGGACTGAGCTTGGCGCAAGGCCACGAGTTGTTGATGCAGGAGGTCGAGATCCGTCGATGAGAACACCGTGGGCAAATTCATCGCCGCTCAGCCTGCCGGCCCGGCCCCACCCGCGTCCCGCACGCTTGCCGAAGGGACACGAGCGCCCGCCGGGGGTGTCTTTTGGGGGTGGCGGGCCGCTAGCAGCCCTGGCCAACCGACGTAGCGGAGCGGCAGCCGGGACACAGGGTGCGGGGGAAAGGGGGCGCACGCTGTGGCCCGGATGACGCGCAGCAGTAGGAGGGAGCGCGAGGGCTGTGCGGCCGGCGCGGGTGGCCGACCTACTCCGCCGCGGCCTGAGCGGCGCTAGATCCTTATCACTGTTTGGCGGGACAGCCGGTTTAGTTTTCACAAACTCCACCAGCAGGCTTCTAAGCCATCGATAGGAGAGTTGGTCGAGAGGTTTACCCCTAGAGATTCAAAAGCGCCGTGGCTCTCCATTAGTTGTTTCCACTGGTCGATGTTGAATGTGAGATTTGTCCCGTGAGTCGCCGAGGTTTGGCCACTCGCCAGTCGTTCGAGCGAGACAATTTCTGTCAGGAATATTCGCGGTGTTTGGTAATTCGTTACAGCGCTTTTCGCGTAATCAACGCCAATTTTACACTGCAAAGTAAGCACATACCGGCCATGCAGCAGCGCCTTCGAGTTCCACTGCGGTTCGCCATAATATCCGTCGAAGTAAGTCAGGAACTCATGGGTATTCGGAAACAAAGTTCCGAACGCCACAGCTTCGGTGATTTTCTGCGAACCAGAAGTGAGGACGCTGTTGTAGTTCACCTGTCGGTGACAGCCCAAGAGCATCCCAACCAGGAGGCAGCCCGCGGTTAGGGAGCTAAATGTGGCTGTCCTTCTTTCCATAGATTTGCCAAGTCGCCTTGGACAATTGTTTTCGTCAATGTCCCGTTGATCCAAAGTCTGTGTGACGGAAACTTGCTGCCGTTGATGTCAGCAGAGACATAACCCTGGTTGCCGTCGCACCGGATGTATCCGCGAATCGAATGCCAAATGAAAACAATCTTCCTCGGCTTGAAGATTTGAAACGAGGGTTCAGCAAAAATGTTTGGCCGTCCGACAACGTCAACGCTGAACAGCCATTTCGAGTCGCTTTCCTTCTTGAAGCCGATTGCTCCATCAATCGTGCCCCTCAACATACCTCCCGCCTCGTTGCCACCATCTGAATCAAACGTCCCTCCGACCGGGTCGTTCGCCGAAGCATTCCGCATGTGTCGGTCCTTGAAATTGATCTTCCCGTCACAGCACTCAAAGTTGAGTGTGAGCTTGAAGTAAGGGCGATACGTGCTGTCTTTGGCATCCGTGGTTGGATTCTCGTTCAACCCATAGAGCCACTTGGAAACCGAGTTGCCCCGCGGCAACTGTTGGGTCTGTGGCCCAATCGTGGCGATGTAACTCTTGCCTACGACCGTAGCGTAAAACCTGTCGAGACCAAGAGGGTCAATAAAGTTTACGTCGTCGTTTTCAACGAACCCGTAGAGGTTGTAGCCGCCTTCCTCCCCGACTGGGTCACTGTTTATCCACCTCACCGTCTCCGGCGAATAGAACCGGTATCCGTAGTATCGAGTCCCCGTATCTCCGTCCCCCCACTTCGTCGAGAACCCATAGCGATCCCGCTCCGTGTCTCCGTCCCGGGCGATCAATTCTCCAAAGGGGGAGTACACCAAGGTCGCGGCGGTCTTGCCGGTGCTGCCGTTGACCACGCCTACGATGTTTCCATTGCCGTCGTAGGCCATGAATCGGGTGGC
>JBDNGL010000151.1:0-8836 GCA_041689285.1 Opitutaceae bacterium | reverse complement strand
CGTCATTGACAAGCTCGGGCAGGGCGTTGGACACCCCGCCGGCGCCAACGTCGTGGATGAAGGCGATGGGATTCGCTTCACCGAGGGCCCAGCAACGGTCGATGACTTCCTGACAGCGGCGTTCCATCTCGGGGTTGTCGCGTTGGACGCTGGCGAAATCGAGATCCTCGCTGCCGTGGCCGCTGGCCATGGAACTGGCGGCACCCCCGCCGAGGCCGATGAGCATGGCGGGTCCGCCAAGCACGACGAGTTTGTCGCCGGGGTTGATCGCGCTTTTCTGCACGTGATCAGCGCGGATGTTGCCCAAACCGCCGGCCAGCATGATCGGTTTGTGGTAACCGCGCAGCTCGGTGGCGGGCGGCGAGTTGCAGTCTGAAATGGCAGCAGCAGTGCGGTCAGCGTCTTTGCTTAAACCTAATTTTTTTGCTTCAATGGGAGCAGGCACCGCCTGTTCGAACGTCCGGAAGTAGCCGTTGATGGCGGGGCGGCCGAACTCGTTGTTGTAGGCGGCGCCGCCGAGTGGACCTTCGAGCATGATGTCGAGGGCGGAGACGATGCGGTCGGGTTTACCGTGGTCTTTTTCCCAAGGCTGGATAGCGCCGGGGAGGCGAAGATTGGAAACGCTGAAGCCGACGAGGCCGGCCTTCGGTTTTGAGCCTCGGCCGGTGGCACCTTCGTCGCGGATCTCACCGCCGGAGCCGGTGGCGGCGCCGGGGAAGGGAGAGATGGCGGTCGGATGATTGTGGGTCTCGACCTTGCAGAGGATGTGGATGTCTTCGGTGCTGGCGGTGTATTCGTTAGTGCGGGGGTCGGAGTAGAAACGTCCACCGCGGGTGCCGGTGAGCACGGCGGCGTTGTCCTTGTAGGCGGACAGGATGCCGTCGGGGTGCAGCGCGTAGGTGTTCTTGATCATCTGGAACAACGATTTGTCCTTGGCGGCACCGTCGATTTCCCAGGTAGCGTTGAAGATCTTGTGGCGGCAGTGCTCGGAGTTGGCCTGCGCGAACATCATGAGCTCAATATCGTGCGGGTCGCGCCCGAGCTTGGTGAAGGCGGCGACGAGGTAGTCGATTTCATCCTCGGCTAGCGCGAGGCCGAGGCTGGTGTTGGCGGCGACGAGGGCGGCGCGGCCTTCGGCGAGCACGGGGACACTTGTCATCGGCCGGGGTGACTCGTGACGAAACAGGGCGGCGCAGGCCTCAAAATCGGGGAAAACGACCTGCGTCATGCGGTCGTGCAGCTTGGCGCGCAGCGTGACATAGGCGGCTGCGGGCACGACGTGCAACGGCGGTTGCAGGGCGGCGTGGTCCCACTCGATCCAGTAGCCGAGGGTGCGTTCGAGGCGACGGATTTTGCTCAGTCCACAGATGCGGGCGATGTCGGTGGCCTTGGAGGACCAAGGCGAGATGGTGCCGGGGCGGGGGGCCACGACCTGCAGGAAGCCGGCCGGCGAGCCTGGGGTGCGGCGCGGGCCGTAGGTGAGCAGTTTATCCAGGATGGTTTCCTCGGCGGGCGTCAGGGCCGACTCACACTCCACCAAATGCACGAAGGCGGTCGCGAGCCCCCGCACTGGCACCCCGGCGGAGACGAGCTCTTGCCGGAGCTTTTGCAGTCTAAAGTCGGAGAGGGCGGGGGCGCCGCGAAGAATCAGCATGGTCGGAACCGCGATGTTTCCCAACATCACGGGCGCGTCAAGGGGACTGAGGGCATGAAGACAGGCTTTTCAGGCCGTGACGGAGAAAGCCGTTGACGATGGACCGTGACTCGACGGAATAAGCGATTTTGATGCCCGTGAGGACTCAGCAGCACCCAACGCACCACTGCAACTCGCCACACCGGACCGGTGTGGCCGAAAACTGGGTGGGCGACGCGTCATGAGTGACCGGATCACCCACGAATGTGGCGTCGCCCTCGTGCGGTTGCTCAAGCCACTGAGCTACTATCAGGAGAAATACGGCACCCCGTTGTGGGGGTTTACGAAACTTTTTCTGCTGATGGAAAAGCAGCACAACCGCGGGCAGGACGGGGCGGGCGCGGCCTGCGTGAAACTCGACATGCCGGCCGGCGAGGCGTTTATGTTCCGCGAGCGCAGCGTGAAGGGCAACCCACTCGACAAGATTTTCAAGGTGCTGCTCGCCCAATACAACGAGAAGCTCGCGAGTGGCGTGATCCACCCGGAGTTTCCAGACACGGTGAAGCGGACCTTCGACTTTGGTGGCGAACTGCTCCTCGGGCACCTGCGCTATGGCACGAGCGGGGGCTACAACCTGTCCTCCTGTCACCCGTTTTTCCGGCGCAGCCCTTGGCCGACGCGCAACCTCGCCCTGTGCGGGAATTTCAATCTCACCAACACCACCGAGCTTAACCGCTCACTGACGGCGATGGGCCAGCATCCGATCTATGCGACCGACACGCAGGCGGTGCTGGAGAAAATCGGTTTCTTCCTCGATGAGGAGCACGAGGATCTTTACCGGCAGTTGCGCAATACTGGCCTGAGTGGCGCGGAGATATCGCATCGCATCAGCGAGGAGCTCGACCTCACGCGGGTGCTGACCCGGGCCGCGCAGAACTGGGATGGCGGCTACACCCTCTGCGGCCTGACCGGAAACGGCGATGCGTTCGTGGCGCGCGACCCGTCGGGCATTCGCCCCGCATTTTATTACCGCGATGATGAGGTGGTCGCCTTCGCTTCGGAGCGGGCGCCGCTCATGACGGTGTTTGACTTGGCGGTAGAGCAGGTGAAAGAGGTCGAGCCCGGCCATGTGGTCGTGATCAAGCGGGCAGGCACCGTGACGGAAACCGCCTTCACCACGCCGCTGCCGCGGTCGTCCTGTTCGTTTGAGCGCATCTATTTTTCGCGGGGCAATGACCTCGACATCTATACTGAGCGCAAGGCCTTGGGCGCACGGCTTTGCGACCAGGTGGTGCAGTCGATCGACCGCGATTGGAAGAATACGGTATTCGGCTTTATTCCTAACACGGCCGAGGTTGCCTACTACGGGCTCATGTCCGCGCTGCGCGAGCGTCGGCGCATCGAGGTGAAATCCGCGATTCTGGAGGCCAGTGCCGCCGGCAAACTCACCGAGGCCGTGCTCGACGACCTGATCCTCAATAACTGGCCGCGCAGCGAGAAAGTGGTGAGTAAGGATATCAAGCTCCGCACCTTTATCGGGCAGGAGAGCATGCGCAATCAGCTCGCCAGCCATGTCTATGACATCAGCTACGGTTCGGTGAAGCCCGGCGACAATCTGGTCTGCGTCGATGACTCCATCGTGCGCGGCACCACACTGCGCAAATCCATCCTGCGCATCCTCGCCCGCTTGCAGCCGCGCAAGATCGTCATCGTCTCGACTGCGCCCCAGATCCGCTATCCTGACTGCTACGGGATCGACATGTCGGAGCTGGGGAAATTCATCGCATTTGAAGCGGCCGTGGAATTGCTGAAGGAACGTGGGCGGAGCGAACTGCTGCAGGAGGTTTATACGCTATGCCGCGACGAAGTCGCCAAGGGCGGCACGACCAATCACGTGCGTAAAATCTACGATTCGTTTACCCCGGAGGAGATTTCCGCCAAGATTGTCGAGCGCGTGCGCCCCAAGAGCATCGAATGGCAGGGCGAGGTGGAGATTATTTTCCAAGGCATCGAAAACCTCCATGCGGCCGTGCCGCACCACACCGGCGACTGGTATTTCACCGGTAAATATCCCACCCCGGGCGGCTACCGCGTCGTGAACCAAGCCTACGTGAATTATTACGAAAAAGCGGAAGGGCGGAGCTACTAGCGAATACTCGATTTTGAATTACAGATGCAGTAACTGTATTCTTTGCGAATCCGGATTAAATCGAAAATCCAGAATCAAAAACCCTCATGGCCCTGTCCTACGAATCCTCCGGCGTCAGTTACGACCAGCTCGATGCCTTTAAGCGGGCCTGCCAGCAGGCGGCGCGCACGACAGCCCCGCTGCTGAACGATCACGGCTACAGTGAGCCGGCGACGACGCGCGGGGAAAGCGCTTACCTGATCGAGGCGGCGGATCACTACCTTGCCCATGTCGAGGAAGGCCTCGGCACCAAGAACCTAGTGGCCGATGCGGTTTATGCCGCGACGGGTCAAAACTTCTATCGGGAAATCGCCATCGATACGGTGGCGACGATCGTCAATGACCTCGCCACTTGTGGCGCGCTGACGATCTCGGTGGCGATGCACGCGGCGGTGGGCGATTCCGGCTGGTTCGGCGATGCGCCGCGCATGAACGCGCTCGTTGCAGGCTGGGCCGAGGGCTGCCGGCTGGCGGGCGCGGTCTGGGGTGGTGGCGAGACCCCGACCCTCAAAGGCATCGTCAATCCCGACACGATCGTGCTCGCAGGCTCGGCCATCGGAAAAATCGCGCCGAAATCGCTGCGCATCACGGGCGACGTGCGCGACGGCGACAGCATCATTTTCCTCGCAAGTTCCGGTGTGCAGACCAACGGCCTCTCGCTCTGCCGGCTCATTGCGGACAAACTCCCGCAAGGTTACCAGACCCCGGTCGGTCACGGCGACAGCCGGACCTACGGCGAGGCGTTGCTCGCCCCCTCGGTGATCTACGTGGCCTTTGTGCGCGAGTGCCAGCGCCGCGGCCTCAAGCTCAACTACGCGGCCCACGTCACTGGTCACGGCTGGCGCAAGCTCATGCGGCTGGAAGCGCCCTTCGTTTACGAGGTTAACGCGCCACGGGCGCCGCTGCCACTGTTCAAATTCCTGCAGGAGGCGGGTCCGATCACGGAGCGCGAGATGTATGCAACCTTCAACCAAGGCATCGGCTTCGCGGCTTATGTGGACCCGCAATCTGCCGAGGCTGTGCTCGCCGCGGCCCAAGCCTCCGGCTATGACGCTTGGCTCGCGGGTCGGGTGATAAAAGAAGGTTCCCGCAAGGCGGTAAGCGTGCCTTCGCTCAATCTGACCTTCGAGGGCGACACGCTGCAGGTGCGTTGATCACGGACCCGATCGCCCGGTGCGTGGCATCTCTAGCTCTTTCTTGCGACAAAATCAGCCAACGGTTTAGCCACGCACGGGTCTGAGCCCAACACGTCATACCTGACGTGCTGGCTGTTTTTAATAAATCGATTTCGGGTGGGACAATCGGCTTTTTAACGCCGAGAATTGAGCCCGCCACGAATAGTAAACATGACGCCTGACTCAAATTTCATTTCCTGCGACTGGGGCACTTCTAATTTCAGACTGCGGCTGATTGACCCGGCGCGAATGACCCTCATCACCGAACACGCTTCCGCCCAAGGCATCCAAGCCCTGGCATTAGCCCACCCGCAGATTGAGGCGCGCCGCCCGGCCATGGCCGCGGTCCTCCGCACCGGCATCGATGCACTGGGAGTGGCCGACCAATCGCAGATCCCCGTGGTGATTTCCGGGATGGCTTCGTCCACCCTCGGCTGGGAGTCGCTGCCCTATGCCGCGCTGCCCGCACCACTCGACGGGAGCACCCTGGAATATCTTGATTTCGAATTGGACGGACGCCGGGTGCGGCTCATCTCCGGATTGCAATCCGCCGCCGATGTGATGCGCGGAGAGGAAACTGAATTGATCGGACTCTTCGCCGGACCGGCTGTGGCGGAAGCGGCCGTTGATTCCGTGGTGATTTTGCCCGGCACCCATTCGAAGCACGTCCATATCCGCCATGGCGCCATCATGGATTTCACCACCTACTTAACCGGGGAAATGTTCCAACTGCTCAGCACGCGGAGCACCCTGTGTGCGACCGGGGAAACTCAATTCGATGTCGGGGCGTTTCAGGAAGGCGTGGCGGCGAGCCAAAGCCCGGGCCTGAGTGCGGCACTTTTCCGCACACGGTCACGCACGCTGCTCGGCCAGCTCGCGCCCGCCCACAGTATGGCCTACCTCAGCGGTGTGCTCATTGGCGCGGAGTTTTCCACGCTGAAAATTGCCTCTCCGTCACGCATCCTCCTCGCGGCGGGCGCGCAGCTCACCGAGCCCTACCGCCTCGCCCTCGCCGCGCTGCTGCCGGCTGCCGACCTGATCACCATCAATCACCATGAAGTGGCGGCCGCCTCCATCCGGGGTCATGCCGCCATGTTGGGACACCCATGAAATCTCACACCGTATTCGATCCTGCGACGTTCCGTTCGATGCCCCTGATCGCGATTTTACGCAATCAGCAGCATCTCAACCTGCCCGATCTTGTGAAGGCAGTCAGCGGGGGTGGTTTTCACGCCTTGGAGATCACTATGAACAGCCCGGGGGCTGCTGAACAAATCCGCGCCGCCAGCATGTGCGCTACGGGGAAAACCATGATTGGGGCCGGCACCGTGACGACTTTGGCTGAACTCGAT
Organism: Opitutaceae bacterium; assembly: GCA_041689285.1. Lineage (GTDB taxonomy): Bacteria > Verrucomicrobiota > Verrucomicrobiia > Opitutales > Opitutaceae > UBA2377. Next base: position 2,488 of record JBDNGL010000151.1, on the reverse strand, counting down.
GACGCCCACGAGGCGGGTGCCTGCTTTATCGTCACCCCGGTGGTGGTGCCCGCGGTGATTACCGAATGCGTGCGGCGCAATCTGCCAATTTTCCCCGGAGCCTTAACTCCCACGGAAGTGCACGCGGCGCATCAATTGGGTGCGACCATGGTAAAGCTTTTCCCTGCCCACCGTTTAGGACCGGACTATCTTCGCGACATCAAGGCGCCGCTCTCCGCGATTCCCCTTCTTGCCACCGGCGGGATCACCCCGGAAAATCTTCCCCTCTATGCACAGGCGGGCGCGGATGGCTTTGGCATCGGTAGTTCCTTATTGTCTACCGAAGCCATCGCCAAGGGCGATTGGAATTGGATTAAACATCGTGCCGCCGAATTTTGCACAGCTTGGTCGAATGCCAGCTTCCGGCCGGGTTCCTTAGGCTTGGATTCGCCGAGAGAGGCTATTTGATCCAAAAAGTCACCATTCCAGCCAGTCGAAGGGGGAGGGTAAGCGCTTCATGGTCGGTCTTCCCGTCGGCACCCTCGGGCCTGGGCAAGAGCACGTCTGGCTCTAGCGTTCAGCCGGAACTAAGCCCGTCTCGACACGTTATGAAGAGTCAAGTCGTGACGTCTTCGCCTAGTCCTGCGTGTGGCTCGCGGGTCGGGTGGGAAAGGCAGGCGACCACAAAGCCGTCACCGTGCCGTCGCACGGAATCACGTCAGAAGGCGGCCCGCCGCAGGAGCGCTGAGCGGGTTTCTGGTTCAGGGCGCGCTCGTGGGGTGTTCCGTCAAAGTTTTACGGACGAGCCGTGCGGTGGCTTCGTGCTCGAGATTGGCTTCCCATAAAATGTCGCGTTTGGTCCGGGCGGCTTCGGCTTTGGCCGGGTCATTTTCAGCGAGGCGATCAAGGAGTGCGATGATGGTTTCATTGCGTTGCATGGTATCGAGCCGTGACTTGATGTCCCGAGTGGCATCCGACCGCATAGCCAGATCGTAGCCGGCGCCGAATTTTTCCACGTAACGTGCGACGGCCCCGGCGCGTTGATCGGCGAGCAGGTATTGGCTGGCAAATTCGAACTGGGCGATGTCGCCCGCAAGCCGGGGTTCATAACTCGATAGATCAAAGCCGAGTTGGTAACCGCCCTCGGGATCGGACAGGTAGGGCCGCAGATTAGGATGCGGGGTGACGCCGACCACCGACGGCGTCCAGCGCGAATTTTGGGCGAAGATGCGATTGCCCTCCTTACTGGTGGCGAATTTTAGGAAATCGAGCGCGCGGGCCTTGTTGCGGCCGTTGAGGGTAAGGCCCATTTCGAAATTCGAGGTATAGCTTTTGTCTTCCGAGGGGCCGAGGACATTGCGGCCGTAGTAGGGAGTGGTCGGCAGCGGTGCCGGGGCGCGGACCACGCCCAAGGGGAATTTGATCTGCTGCCTGACGCTTTCGTCGGAGTTGCTGAAACTGATCAGGGTGAGGGCGCGGCCTTGGGTGAAATACATGTCTGCGTCCTGCCGACCCAACTGGGTATAGCCGGGCTGCATCAGGCCAGCGATCTCGTTGATGATGGCCAGCTGATCCTGAATCTCCGGACTCTGCAGGGTGAATCCCCCGTTCAGCCAGGCGACAATTTGCTCGGTGTTCGAATAGCGCAGGGTGCGGGTGGCGTTGAGTTGCATCGTGAGGCGCGCTGTCTGGGTGCGCCCCAGCAATCGGAAAAGCACGGGGGCGTGGTAGGCCGAACTGGCGATCGCATGAATATCGCGGTCATGTTGCGCGGCATATTCCCGGGTCTCGCGGCAGAGACGGACGAATCCTTCATAGGTTGTGGGCCAGGGGGCGTCACCGAAGATTTCCCGATAGATTTCCAGATTGATCAGCAGTCGGGTCGTGGTGTGCGTAAACGGCACGCTGTAGTATTCGAGCAGGGAGTCGCTGTAGGAATTGCGCAGTCCGGAGGTAAAGGTGTTGAGCCAGGGCGCTCCGGCGAGATCGGTTCCAGCGTTGTGCGGATTGGGTTTGGCCAGCTCGGCGGTCAGCGGTTCGATATAGCGCGCGAGGCGGTCGTCCGTGCTGCCGGCATGGATGGCGAGCAACTCCGGGGTGTCGCTGCTCAGTAATTGGGTGATGAACCAACTGGCGTAAAGCCGGTGCGGCACGGCAATCTGGACGACGCGCACCTGCTCGCCCCGCTGCCGGCAATGTTCCTCGTAAGCCCGACTCAGCGTGTCGATGGCAGCCCGTGTCTCCAAAAAGATATGGGCGATGCGGATGACTTCGACCGAATCATCATCTGCGCGGATGGGCCGATGGGTGAGCTGCCAGGAGATCGAACCGACGATGGCCGCCACCACGATCAGGCCGGTGACCTTGGAAGTAAGCTTCATCGGTGAGAGAGTTGGGTGATTTGCTGACGGGCAACGGTGGCAATTCTCCGATCAGGAATTTGTTCTCATTGCGGTAGTGCCGGGGTCAGCTCGTCGATGACTGAGGCCGGAATCTCGTCGAGGAGGAT
>JBDNGL010000150.1:0-8350 GCA_041689285.1 Opitutaceae bacterium | reverse complement strand
GTTCGGCGGCACCGAGCGGCGGGAGCGCTTGGCGTGCGAGCGCCAGAGCCGCGCCGGCCATGGCGCCGGTGCCGAGAAAACCGTGGCGCGTCAGCGGGAGCGGCGGGCGGCCGGCTGGGCTCGTGCTGGCTTGATCCGGGCCCATGGTCAGACCACGACCTTGAACTTGCTCAGGGCGCTGCCCTCGGGGCCGTGGCGCGGCACCATCTCGCGCTCGGCGGGCAGTCGGCCGGACAGGATCCAGTTGTCCCCGGTCTCAGCGAGGTAGATCGAGCCGTCGCGACCCACGGCGATGCCATGTGGATAATGCAGGACGCCGGGCAGGGTCCAGACATCCAGCGTGCGGCCGGTGCGGTCGAAACGGATGACTGAGTTGTCGATTCCTCCAGCGCCGTAAATGACGCCGTCCGGAGCGGCATAAAGCCCGTCGACGGAATGCAGGTCGGGCCAGGTAGCGACATGGTTGCCGTCGGTGCGGAAAACTTGGATGCGGTCGTTCTCGCGGTCGGTCATGTAGAGCAGGCCGTCCGGGCCGGCCGTGATGACGTGGGGCGTGTGGAATTCGCCGTCCGCCGTGCCGCGGCGGCCCCAGTCGAAGAGAAAGCGCCCGTCCGCCGAGAACTTCGCGATGCGCGAGTTACCGTAGCCGTCCGTGACGAAGAATTCCCCGCCGGGTGTCACGCAGACGTGTGTGGGCTGGAAAAAATGGCGGTCGTCGCAGCCGGACACTCCGTCGACCCCCAGCGTGAGCAGCAGACTGCCCTCGGGGGAGAATTTCATCACGAGGTGCCGGCCCGCGTCGGGGATCCAGATGTTGTCCCACGGGTCGACGTGCAGGCCGTGCAGCCAGATGCGCTCGGCGATGGGAATCGGGACCGGTCCGCGCAGGTCGTAGGCCATCTTCTTCCGATGGTGTTCCGCGGCGATCTCGGCATCGAGCGTGCCGTCGGGGTGGAGGCGGAGCAGCGGGTGATCGCCCCGGTGGGCGACGTAGATGTGCCCCCGCGAGTCGAGGGCGACCCCGACCACCCGGTCGAGCGTGATGCCGGGGAACTGCGCCCAGCCCGTTTGCGGCTGCAACCGGGTCGGCGCGGTGTGGGTCAAGGGGCGAGCACGGAGAGGGAACATGGCGGGAAGGGTTGCGGGCTGTTCAGGCGAGGCGGGCGAAGCCGCGCAGGCCGCGGGCCACGCCGGATTCTTCCGCCAGGGTCCCGCGCTCGATAATCGCGGCGATCTCGCCCATCGTCTCGTCGGCCGCGGCCAACATGGAAGCGGTCCTCGTGTCGTCATGCGCGAGCATGATGTAATAGTAGGTCGCGACGAGAAAGCCGCGCTCGCGCATTTTGCGCACGTAGAGCGTCTGCGCGAGCGGCGCGTCGGCGCCGAGATCGAAGACCATCGTGGGCGTCGCGGGCATGCCGCCCACGACAAGCCGGCAGATCGGGTGGCGGGCGGCGAGACTGCGGAGGGATGTCTGCAATTTTTCGCCGCGAGCCCAGATGATTTTTTGCACGCCCAGGCGCTCGACCTTTTCGAGCACGGCGAGCGCAGCGGCCGGGCCGACCCCGTCGGTCCAATAGCTCGACGAGATGAAGCTGCCGTCGGCGGCCTGCATGATGGGATCGCGACCCACCACGGCGCCGAAGGGGAAGCCGTTGCTCATCGCCTTGGCGTAGACGACCACGTCGGGTTCCACGCCGAGGCGCGCGAGGGCGCCGGGGTGGCCGTAGCGCAGGCCGCTGGTCACCTCGTCGACGACGAACACGCCGCCGGCCGCGCGGCAGCGGGCGGCGACCTTGGCGAGGAAATCGTCCTGGGGCAGTTGCGAGCGCATGGGCTCCATGACGACGCAGGCCAGGTTATCGCCCAGTTTGGCGAGCGCCGCCTCGAAGGAGGCGAGGTCGTTGTATTTGAACGGCACCGCCGTGCCCTTCAGTTCGCGCGGCACGCCCTTCGGCTCGAGGCCGGGCAGAAGGTGGCCGTTGAGCGCGTCGGATTCGCCGAGGTTGGCCGCGAGATACCAGTCGTGCCAGCCGTGATAGCCGCAAAAGGCGACGCCGCTGCGGCCGGTGGCTGCGCGGGCGATACGCACGCTCATGTTCATCCCGTCGCCGCCGCCGCGCGCGTAACGCACCTTGCCCGCCCACGGGTGCAGGGCGAGCAGCTTGTCGGCGAGTTCGACCTCCTGCGGACTTACGAGAGAGCAATAGGTGCCGAGGGAAAGGCGGCGCGTCACCGCCGCGGTGACATCGGGGTCCGCGTAGCCGAGGAGGATCGCGCCGACGCCGCCGGCACAGTCCACGTAGCGGCGGTCGTTAAGGTCCCACACGTCGCTGCCGTGGCAGCGGGAGAAGTAGGCGGGCCAGGACTTGGCATCAAACATCTCGGCGCGTTTGGAGAGGAGGCCGGTGCCGCCGGAGATGACGGAGCGTGCGTGCTGCCAGAGTTCGGGGCCGGTCTGGGGAGCGGGGGCCGTTGCCTCCCCGAGATGAGGCGCGAGGAGCCGTTTGGCGTTGCCGCAGAAGACATCGTTGAGATCGCCCTGGGTCAGGCCAGTGTCCTCACAGGCCTCGCGCAGGCACATGAGCGACTCGATGCCGACGAGCGTCATGTCATTGTTGGTCGGCGAGGTGTAGTTGGTGGCGAGCAGCTCGGGGTGGAGCCAGAAAAAGAGGTCGCCCGTGCTGACGCAGCGGCCGCGCGCCTCGGACACGGCGAAATCGGAGCCCCACAGGACGCGCCGGGGTCCGAAGACCTTGAGGGCGGCGCGGAAGGCCTCGGACTCGCAGACCACCGAGGTATCGACGACCACGTTGTCGAGGTCGGCCATGGTGTGGAGCCCGCGGCGGGCGGTGCGGTAGTTGAAGCTGCGCGCGATGTGCGCCAAGATGAGGCGCATGTTCGGGTAGGCTCGGCAGAGGCGACGCACCTCCTGCTGGTTGGACGGGTCCTCGATGGCACCATCACGGACGATGTGCAGGAGGAGGACGCCGCGCACCTCGTGGAGGATCTCCCACATCCATTCCGGGGCGTATTCCGTCAGGTGGGCGTTCATCGTGTCGGGACGGCTCGCGTAGCAGTGGTAAACCTTGATGCCGCAGAAGCGGCCGCTGCGCAGTGCGGCGGCAACCATAGCGGGGTCGTCGGCGGGGGTCACGAGCATCAGCCCGCGGCTGAGCGGGGTGCCGTGGGACTTCACCTCGTCGGCAAGCCAAGTGTTGAGAGCGGGGCGGTCGGCCGTCTTGTGCGGCATGCCGAAGTAGAGTCCGTGCAGGGTCTGGACCGGCATGTAGCGCTGGAGCGCGGCGCGGTGTTCGCGGCAGCCCCGCACGGGATGCTCAGCCAGAAAGGACCATGTGCCCGGGGCGAAGTGCTCGGCGTTGTAAGGGTGGGCGTGGATGTCGTAAACCTCGTCTGGCAGGAAGCCAGACAGCCGCTGGGCGGCGATAAGTCGGTCACGGGGGGGCAGGGTGGTTACGTATCGCATGTTTTGGAGGCGTTGTCTCGGATTAGTCCCAAGTTTCAATCGCAGTATTCCATTCGTGACTAAAGGTCATTTGTTCGGCTGCAAGTGCGTTGGCGAGATGGTCCACGGTGCGGGCCCCTACAAGGACGCTGGTGACTGCGGGATTTTTAAGAACCCACGCCATCGCGAGCTGAAGCGGAGGGACACCGATGCGCTTGGCGAGATCGTGCAGGAGGGTCACGCGCCTGAAATTGCGCTCGTTGAAATAGATGTCGGCGTGGGCCGGGATGACATCGAAACGGGTGCCCTTGGGCACGGCCGAGCGGTCGGGCGTGTATTTTCCAGTGAGAAAGCCGGCGGCGAGTGGGCTGTAGGCGAGAAACCCGAGTGTTTCCCGTTGCACGACGGAAAACACATCCTTTGCCGGTTGCAGGAGGTTGTAGCCGGATTCGATCACCTCATAACGTGAACCCCCATTGCGCCGGCAGGCCTCAAGAGCCGTCTCCAGTTGCGTGCCGGAATGGTTGCTGCAGCCGCCGGCGCGCGCAAGGCCGGCACGGATGACACCGTCCATGGCCGCAGCCGCTTCGTCGGGGGCGGTGGCGGCATCGTGGCTGTGGTAGAGATAGAGGTCCGCGCGGTCGGTCTGGAGTCTGGCGAGGCTGGCCTCCAGTGCGGTGCGGACATGTTCGCGCGTGAAGTTCTTGGTGACCTTCGTGACCAAGGTGATCCGGTCGCGGTTACCCCGCGCCTTCAGCCATCGGCCGATGATTTTTTCCGAGGAGTGCATCTCGTCGGAAACTTCCCGGGTGTCGTCAATCCCGAGGCGTTCGCGTCGATAGGCCTTGGCCTGGCCGCCACCGTAGGCCTCGGCGGTGTCGAAGAGCGTGATTCCGTTTGCCACCGCGTAGTCCATCAGCGCAAAGGAATCGGCCTCGGTGGTTTCGCGGCCGAAGGTGGTGCAGCCGAGACCAAGGCGGCTGACGACGAGACCACTTTTTCCAAGAGTGTTTTTCACGGGAAGGGAAAGCTGGACCGTCCCGGCCTACCAGATGGTCCAGCCGCCGTCTACCACTAGGCTGTGGCCGGTGACGAACGACGCACTGTCCGTGAGCAGGAAGAGGGTGGGACCGACAATTTCCTGATTGAAGCCGATCCGGCGCAGCGCGGTTTTCTTGTTAAGATCGGCGATGAATTCGGGGTCCGATTTCTGGACGTTTGGATTTGTAAAAGGTCGGGGAGTGACCGCGTTGAACCGCAGACCAGAGGGTCCGTAGTGCACCGCGAGGTAGCGCGTGAGTTGCAGGATGGCGGCCTTGGCGGCGCCGTAGTCGATGGGATTCGTGACCATCGGCTCACGGTAAATGCGTGGGTCTGGCGCCACCAGGCCATACATGCTGGAAAACAAAACGATGTTGCCCGAGCCACGCGCCTTCATGCGTTCGGCGATGGTCCGGCAGAGGAGGAAGGTCGGGGTGAGCGACAGGTCAAAAGTGCGTTGGAATTCGTCCGCAGTGAGCTCCTCGAGTTTTTTGCCGCGGGATGAGGCCGTTACCAGATGCACGACGCCATCAGGCACGCCATGTTCGGCGAGGAGCGCCTCGAGGGCGGCGGGGAGAGTGGCGGCGTTATTGATGTCGAGCGACAGGGGGATGGTGCGGGTGAGCTGCTGGTCACGCACGAAGGCTTCGGCTTTTCCCGGTAGATCGAAACACAGGACCTTGGCGCAGACGCGGTCGAGTTCGGCCGTGATGGCGGAGCCAAGGTAGCCGGCGCCGCCAGTCACCCAGATCGTCTTACCTTCGAGTGAATACCAAGGTTTCATTTGGCGGTGTGGCCGCCATCGACCGGTAGGTTGGCACCCGTGATGTAAGCGGAAGCGTCGCTGAGCAGGAAAATGACAGCACCGCCGACCTCGCGGGCCTCGCACATGCGGCCGAGCATGGTGACCTTGTTGTAGCGGGTGATGAACTCGGGGGCCTGCGGCTTGTCGGGGTTGTAGATGCCGCCAGGGGAGACGACATTGACCCGGACGCCGTGCGGGCCATAATGCGAGCCGAGATAGCGGGTGAGATTTACCATGCCGCCCTTGTGGAAGAAATAGTCGGGCGCGGTGGTCATGTCGGTGCCTTCGTAGAGCGAGGGATTGCTGCCGACCATGCCGTAGATGGAGCCGATGTTGACGATGCTTCCGGAACGCTGTTTGGCCATCACGTCGCCGAAGACGCGGACAGTGGCGAAGAAGCCGGTGGCATTGATCTCCATCGACTCTCGCCAGACGGCAAGATCATCCTGCATTGAGCGCATGGGTCGGTTAACCGCGTTGAACACGATGCCATCAATCCGCTTGTGCTGGGCGAGCACCCGGTCGCGCAACGCGTGGAGCGAAGGTTCCGAGCCGATGTCGGTTTCCTCAAAGAAGACCGTGCGCCCGGCCGCCCGCTCGGTATCGGCCAGCGACTCAAGTGAGGCACGGTTGCGGGAGGCGACCACAAGCGTCGTGCCCGCCGAGGCGAGTGATTTGACGAGAGCCCGGCCGAGCAGACCGGTACCTCCGAATTGGATCACGACTTTGCCGTCGAGAGAAAAAGGGGAAGGATCATCCATGGATGCGAAGGGTAGGGTTGGGTGGAAAAATCTTTCGAAAAATAAGGGAGCAGAGGCTCAGATGCACCGGCCGCCGTCGACCTCAAGGGAGACCCCGGTCACAAACTCGGAAGCGGGATCGGCTAGGAACACGGCAGCGTTGGCGACGTCGGTGGCCCTGCCGAGCCGACCGAGTGGAATGGAGGCGGTGAACTTGGCGCGATTTTCCGGCGTATCCGCCGCGCCCATGAATGTGGTGAGTAAGGGAGTGTCGGCGATCGCCGGATTGATTCCGTTGACCCGTATCCGATCAGGCGCGAGTTCGACGGCCATCGATTTGGTCAGCAGTAAGACGGCACCCTTCGAGGCGTTATACCAAGTCAGACCGGGTCGGGGGCGCACGGCGGCTGTGGAGCCGATGTTGATAAAGGCGCCGCCGCCCTGACGCCGGAATACGGGCACGCAGTGCACGGCGGAGTGGTAGATGCTCTTGACGTTGACTTGGAATATCCGGTCGAAGGCCTCTTCCGTGACATTCAGCATCGGCTGGTTGACGTGGCTGATGCCGGCGTTGTTGACCATGACGTCGAGCCGGCCGTGGCGGTCGACGGCCGCTTTCACCACCCCAGCCATGTCGGCTGATTTGGTCACATCGGTCCGGCAAAACAGAGCATCGTGCCCCGCAGCCCGCAGGCTGGACGCGAGCCGCTCACCTAGTTCTGCGTTGATGTCGGCGATGATCACCCGGGCACCCTGGGCGGTGAAGGCCTGACAGATACTCTCTCCAAAACCAGAGGCTCCGCCAGTGACGATGGCAACTAAGTTGGATAAGCGCATGGAAAATAAGATGGAAGTGGGCGACCGGTTAGGCCGAAGGGAATATCTGCTGGAAAGTCGAATATTACGGATGAGCGGCTTAGGCGTAAGGAGACCGGACCGGCGGCTTGATACCTGCCGGGAGCTCGGAAATCAGGCCCCGCACCAGTTCAAGACGCTGTTTCACATAGCCAGTCAGTGCCACCACGTCGGCACCGATCCCGATCAGCTGGTAGCCCTCGGTGACCAGATCTGCGAGCGGGGCGATGAGGCCGGCCGTCATGGCGAACTTGCCGTTCTTCCGGGCGGCTGCCGCGACGCGTTTGCGAGCGGCGACCACCTCGGGATCGTCCAGTTGGCCGGCCTTACCGATGCGATGGCTAAAGTCACCCGGACCAAAGAGAATGCCGTCGAAGCCCGGCACGGCGGCGATTTCATCCAGCTTTTCCAACGCCTCGGGCGACTCGATCTGTAGGATGACCACGCGCTCCGTGTTTGAGTGAAGGATATACTCCTCGAGCGGCACCAAGCAGAACTGTCCGTCGGTGTTGCCGCCATCGAGAGCGCGTATGCCGACGGGATGGAAGCGCACCCACTCGACGATCTGCCGCGCCTCATCCCGGCTGGCCACATGGGGCACGATGATGCCGGTGGCGTCGGCTTCGAAAGGCCGGATATAGTCGCTGTAGCTGCCACGACCGACCCGCACGAAGGTGTCAATGTTGTGCACGCGGGCGGCGCGGATCTGGTTCTCTAGGCCAATCCAGTCGTTCGGCACGTGTTCGGTGCATAGCCAGACGGCGTCGGCCCCGCAAAGCCCGGCGATCTCGGTCACGCGGGGATCCGAGAGGTTCACCTTGAGCACGGTCGGCAGTTGATTTTCACGGATGAGTTTCAGAACCCGGCTGGAGCGTAGTTTCATAAAAAGGTGATGGTGAATCGATGGTTGATAAGTCGCAGACAGTGGAAAGGAGTGGGTCAGGCGATTTCAGTTAGGAGCACTTCACGACCACCATCTTCGCGGCTGCGCAGGCCGGCGATCAGCAGCTGCATGAGTTCGACGGTGTCAGTGAAGGGGAACGGACGCACGCCGGTTCGGAGGTAACCGATGAAGGCTTCGAGCTGAGATTTGAATGAGTAGAAGGTGTCGCCAGAGGAGACATGCGCGTGGCCGGCAGTGCCGATGAGCTGCAAATGGCCGAAACCGCCATACATGTCCGCGCTGGCAACGATGACGACATCGGCACCGCAGCGGTGCTTGAGGTGAACGATGTTGCGTTCATGGGTCCCGGTGTTGCGGGCGCTGATAAAGCCCGGCCCGAGGATGGGATACATGCCCTCCAAGGCGTGGATGCCGTAAGTCTCCCAGCTCTTGGGGGTGGAGATGGAGACGAAGCGCAGGGCACCGAGCTCACGCGTGGAGATGCGGTAAGGCATATATTCCTTCGTGTAGCGCATGCTGCTCGACGAAAGGATCGGCCG
>JBDNGL010000149.1:0-4417 GCA_041689285.1 Opitutaceae bacterium | reverse complement strand
GCTACCGGTATTACAGCCCGCGCCTAGGCCGCTTCATCAACCGCGATCCGATCGGGGAGCAGGGCGGTATCAACCTGTATGCGTTTGTGGGGAATGATCCGGTCAACCGCTGGGATGTGCTGGGGTTGGATTGGAGGGAAAAGCCAATTAATTTTCTGAAGAACATCATGGGGGGTGAAAACTATGACTGGCTGGGTGGTGTGCCGATTACCCAAACTACTGCCCCAAACAAAGCAGGCGGATATACGTATAATCCTAATGGCTATCAAACCGGCGGTCCTACCGCAGATGGTTATCAGGTTATTTGGCACAATGCCCCAAACAGTGTAACGATTGCTGCGACCGCATTTATCCCAGGCTCTTTGGGCAGTCCGATTGCTGGTCAAGCTGGCACATGGATTGATGAGCCGGGAACTATCCGAAGAGATGTGGCGACCGGTAATCGTGCTGCCGGTCAGTTCTACACCAGTGGTTCAACAAGCCGCGTTGCGACCACGGGAAACATACCTGTAGCTCAAATTGAAAATCTAGGTGCTCTCGCGAACCAAGGATTCCTTGGTCAGGTGACGGGCATTAACTCGGTTTCCAGTGCCTCTCATGTCTACTCAAGTTCAGGAGGCGTAAGGACCGCAACAGCGACGCCAACGCAGACGATAACAGCGCGCGATACGGGGCCGTTCTCTTCGACCTTGGTCGTGACAGCATCAGCAGCTTACCCGCTTCTACCAAATGCGATCACGCCAAACATCGATTACAGGGCGACCATCAACTTGAGTTATAATCCCGGAACGAACCAGGTTTCCTACACCGTGAATTACGACACGAACCGTTTTCCCGCTTACGACTTTTACGTTAATCGCACGATGGTGATCTCGCTACCCGCGACCGGCAGCGGTCCCGGCTTGATAAACCTTAATACCTCTCGTTCTGGTTCCGCTTCGGGAACCGTTCCAGGAGGACCTTGAGCATGTCTTCTCCACGGTTAATCTGCCTCCTGATGTCCACAATTGCTTTAGCGCTTGCTGCGTGCCGCGCTGCTCCCACGAACGTCGTGTTCGAAATGCCGGATGGCTTTACCGGAGCATTTGTTCTTCGTCGAAATGCTGAGTCCGTCTCTGACTGGCGCACCCGTGGAGATACGCTTGTCGTAGAAATTAAAGGCGCGGCCACTGAAGTTCGAAGCTTTGAGCCGGTGGAAGGAAAGTATCTCAAATATGAGGTCAAACCGATGGGGTCAGGCCGTTACTTGCTACTTTTTAGGCTGGCACAAGCCTTTACCTTCTTTTTGGTGCCTGCATGGCCCGTAAACTCCGAATCCAATATGAAGGCGCGATTTATCATGTGATCAACCGCGGCAATTACCGGCGCGATGTCTTTGAATCCGTGGGCGCGGCCCAGGCTTTTGAACAGACTTTGATGGAGGCGTGCTCCGTGAGCGGGTGGACGTTGCACGCGTTCGTCATCATGCGAAATCACTACCATCTCGCGGTGGAAACTCCGCGAGCGAATCTGGTGGAGGGGATGCATTGGCTGCAGAGCACGTTCGCGACGCGCTTTAACCGGTTTCGCGGAGAGCGTGGGCATCTGTTTCAGGGCCGTTATCAAGCGTTGCTGGTCGAAAATATGGCCGCCTTGGCCCGAGTCGTTGACTACATCCACCTCAATCCGGCACGGGCAAAGATCGTGACGGCTGAGCGATTGGCTGATTTTCGCTGGAGTAGCCTGCAACGGTTTTTACGAGGGCCACGCTCCAACGACATGGCCTGCAAGGACTGGCTGGGGCAGCGCGGACTCACCGACACGCCTGCCGGGATCAAGACGTATGTTGAACAGTTAAGCACCTTGGCGGGTGACGAGGCTGAACAAAAAAGACTGGGCTTGGAGCAGTTGTCCAAAGGCTGGGCCATCGGCACCGCTGGCTGGTGTCGGGCAATCGCTAAGGACCATGCCGACCGCGCACTGGCACCGGGTATGGAAACCACAGAACTGCAGAGCTTGAAGCAGACGCGCTGGAATCAAGTGCTTGCTGATGAGCTGAAGCGTCACAAGCAGACCAGTGAAACTGCGATTCCTACGCGCGCGAATGCCGAATGGAAGATCACCACGGCGAAGCAACTCAGACAGGTCGGCGCTCCCTACGCATGGATTACCGACCAACTCCGCATGGGAGCAACCAGCACCGTTCGTGTTTATCTCAGTCGTATCAAAAAGTAGCAAGTAACGGCCTGACCCCATCGGTTTGACGCCTCCCTACGCATGGATTACCGACCAACTCCACATGGGAGCAACCAGCACCGTTCGTGTTTATCTCAATCGTATCAAAAGTAGCAAGTAACGGCCTGACCCCATCGGTTTGACGGACCCCATCGGTTTGACGCCATCGGTTTGACGGTTTGACGCAAAAAAACCCGGCCATGCGATGGCCGGGTTTTGATGGGAGGGTGGCGGGGATCAGAGGGCGATCGAGACGCCGACGCGCCACTCGTCGAGCACGCGGGTCGTGCCGCCGCTCTGGGAGCTCACGTCCATGTAGATGAGGGCGCGGGGGCCGAGCACCAGGTCGACGCCGGCGCTGTAGAGGGCACTGTCACGCGGGGCGGAGCGGGTCTGGACGGAATAGTTGCTGCTGCCGAACGAGGCGCCGATGCGGCGGGAGTCGTTGTAGAACTCATGGAGCCAGGCGGCGCGGACATGCGGCTGAAACATGCCGAACTTCACGCGGGCCTCGGCGCCCAGCTGGGAACGCAGGGAAGTGGCGGACTGGCGGCCGACGTTGACGGAGAAGGCGCCGGCGCCTTGCTCGGTGAAGCGGTTGGCTGTCCAGCGGCTGAGGAGCAGGCCGCCGAAGGGCGACACGGTGACGCTACCGGCCTTGAGGTTTTTGCCGACCGTCATGCCCGTGGTCCATTGGTGGCCTTTGGCGGACGACGTGGCGAGGGCGGCGGCGCCCGGGAACACGATCGGCCGCGTGGAATCGTAACGGTTCCAGCTATAGGCGAGGAGGGCTTCCGCGAAGAGCGGGCCGTCAGCCCAGCCGGCGCGCAGGCCGAGGGTCTTGTCCTTCACGGTCGTCTGGCTGCCGACCGAGCCGAGGCCGCCCGTCGTCTTGCCGAAGCCGAAGAAGGCGCCGAGCGTCGTGTTCGGGTTGATGGCGCTGTTTCCGCCGACGAGACCTTGGCTGCTGGTGTAGCGGCTGGAGCCGACATCGAGGTCGGAGCGGGAGCGGCCGCGGAGCTGGCCGGCTTCGAAGTAGTATTCGTCATCGCCGGTGGCCGCGCGGTCTTCGCGCAAGATACGGTCGGCGAGTGAGGTCGAGTGCGCGAAGGCGAAGTCGGACCAGACTTGGTAACCCTGGGGCGAGAGGGCATTCAGTGCGGCCGGGAACTGGCCGGCCGTCGGCAGGGTGTTCAGCACAGTGGTGATGGCTGGAGTGCCTTGGGCACCGGCGCCGGTCGCAGCCTGATTGGGCGTATTCGCGAAGCCGGCGAAAGGCAGCTGGGAGAAGGTGATCGTCGCCGAGGTCGGCGCGTAGGACACGGTCGTCGCGGTGGCGGCGCTGTTGGCCACGACGCCACTCAGGGTGCCGAAGGTGCCGCTCACGCCGCCAGCGTCAGTGAGGAACGTGAAGGACTGGCCGAGGGGACTGTAGCCGCCGACCACGTCCACTTGCAGCGTGCCGGCGAGGGTGGCCGTGCCGGTGGCGATAACCTTGTCAAACGAGGTGGCCGAGGCGACCTCGATGACGAGCGTGCCGGTGGACGACTGGGTGTAGTTGCCGGTGACATTGATCGTGCCGGGAGAATTGCCCGGGCTCAGCGTGCCATTGTTAATGAGATTGCCGCTGATGGTGCCGTTGCCGCCGAGGAAGGCGCCGGAGGCAATGGTCGTACGGCCGAGTCCGCCGGTGAAGAACAGCGAGCCGGCCTGGTGGCCGAGCACCATGGCTGTCGTGTTGGCGAGGTTGAGGGAGCCAGTGCCGGTTTTACGGACCGTGCCGGCGCCGGTGATGGTGCCGCCGAAGGTGCCCGCGGCGGCCTGGTTGAAGACCAGCGTGCTGTTGCTGGCGACGGAGACGGCCTGATTCACCGGCAGAGTGCTGGTGCTGGCGTTGAGGGTGCCGGCGGTGACCGTCGTGCCACCCGTGTAGGTGTTCGCGCCGGTGACCGTCAAGGCGCCGGTGCCCAGCTTGTTGACCGCGCCGTTGCCGGAGACAACACCACCAAAGGTGCCGTCAGTCGTCTGATTCAAGTTCAGCGTGCTGGTGTTAAGGGTGATGGCTTGGTTCGCCGGCAGGTTCGCCGTGCTGGCGTTGAGCGTACCGTTGTTCACGACCGTGCCACCCGTGTAGGTGTTGCCGGTCCCGGTCAGGGTCACCGTGGCCGTGTTGATGGTCAGGGAGGCTGGGGCCGAGCCATTC
>JBDNGL010000148.1:0-4074 GCA_041689285.1 Opitutaceae bacterium | reverse complement strand
GGATCGAGGCCGACGGCGGTGAGCGCCGACACGCAATCGTGCCGCAGTAGCGCATACAAAAACGAGAGCAGGGTGTTTATCGCATCGCGTGGTGGGCGGCGGCTGCGGCCATCAAAGGGAAATTCCCCGCGCAGTGCCGGGCGCAGGTGCCGGGAAAAAACCTCGAAGTGCAGCGCGGCGGCGCGGCCCTCGACGCCGCGAATCACATCGGGATCGTCGGGGGTGCGGCCCAGATCGCGAAGCAAGTGCGCGTGAGCGTCGGCCACGGTGCGGAGCAGGTCGCGGTCATCCTCGCTGGCGGCATCGCGGGCGCTACGGGCAAGCAGCCAGCGCACGTTGTGCAGCTTGCCCGCCACGAAGGCGCGGGCCAGCGCAGCGCTGCGGCCGGGCGAGGATGCGGCGGCGTGTTGGGCGCGCCGCAGCATCATCGAACCTTGCGGCACGCCCTCGACCCGCGCCTCAAGCCGGCCCCAGTCGGTGAAGAAGCACACGCTCGCGCTGTGTTCCCAACACAGGCGCATGGCAGATGGGGACACGTAGATATCGGCCCCGAAGACGAAGACCGATTCGAGATTATGGACGGGCAGGGAGAGCTTGAGCTGCTTCTCGTGTTCGACGCGGAGGGCGAGCCCATCGCGCCGCAAGGACAGCCCGGGCGTCAGCAGGTAGAGGACGTTTTGGAGCGTTTGGGGCATGGAAGCGCGGTGAGTATCTTGGAGCTGGGAGTTATGGCGAAGGTGGAACGCGTTGACCCCGGCGCGTCGGATCGGGGCGGTTAATTATTAGACGATGCCGGAGTTTCGGCTTGCAGTGGCTAGTTACATGCAAAGCATGGAGCCATGCAAAAGATACAGGTTTTATTGCCGGAGCCGGTGTTGCAGGATTTGCGGGAGATTGCGGCGGCGGAGGATAGGCCCTTGAGCGAGGTGGTGCGGCGGGCGGCGGAGCAGATGGTGCGGACTTACCCGGCGGTGCGGCGCAAGCCGGTGCGGGTGGCGTTGCGCACCTTTGATGGCGGGGCGGTGCTGGCGGGGGCAGGGGATTTGCGGGCGATGGCCTACGAAGGGGACGAGCGATGAAGAGTGGGGATACGAATCTGCTGCTCTATGCGATGAATCGCGGGTGCGCCGAACATGCGGCGGCGAAGGTGTGGCTGGATGGGGCGCTGGGGGAGCCGCGCGAGTGGATTTTTTCCGATCAGGTATTGTTCGAACTCTACCGCTTGCTGCGGAATCCAAAAGTGATGGCGAAGCCGCTGTCGGCGAAGGCAGCGGTGGGGCAGATCGGGTGGTTTCGGGAGGAGACGGGTTTTTTGCACTGCGGCTATGAGGAGGCGCGCTGGGCGGGGGTATTGAGCGCGGTGGCAGCGCAGGGCGAACGGAGTGGTTTGCTGGTGTATGACGCGGTGTTGGCGGAGACGCTGCGCGCGCAGGGGGTGGAGCGATTTTACACCCGCAATGTGGGTGATTTTGTGGGCTTTGGATTTTTCGAGGTCGTGAATCCATTGACGTGAGCGCGCGTCGGCGTGCGCTGGCAATTTTGAGATTTGCGATCAGCCGTCGCCGCGCAGCGGCTCAGTGGATGACGTTGATGCCCCTTAAGCCAAAATGCGAAGCGGCGTCGAGCAGGTGGCGGTCGTTGGAGTAGATTTCCTTAAAGCCTCCCTCGGTGGCGGCGCAGAGGTGCAGGCAATCGGCGGAGCGGAGAAAAATCGAGGCGGGGAGGGATTGGAGTCGCGCGACCGAGAGGCGGACGAGGGATTCGGTGACCGGCAGCCAGCGCCAAAGATCGGCGGCCTGGTCGTCCTCGAAGCGGCGGCTGAGGGCGAGGTAGGTGGCTTGGTCTATTTTGCCTTCGCGCAGCTGGCGGTGGAAAGTCGTTTGAATTTCAGTGAGTGCCAGCAGGAGGGAGGCGCGACCGGAGGTGCTTTCCACGAGGTCGAGAACCTCGTCGGTTCCGGGTTCCCGCAGGTAGCATTTCGCTATGTAGGCGCTGTCGAGGTAGATCATCGGCCGTCGCGGTCTGCGGAGATTAGGGTGGTGGAGTCGAGGTTGGTGGCAGGCATGGCCGAGCGATCACGTTTGGGGAAGGGTTTGCCGAGCTGATTGGCAGGGGTGGCGGGTTGGATGATGGCGATTGTCTGGCCGCGGTCGGTCACGGTGATGGGTTCGGTGGCGGCGCTGCGGACGTAGTGGCCGGTGCGGGTGTGGAGTTCGCGGATGGAGATGGTTTTCATGGGCGATTTAGAATGTGTCCAATGTGACACATCGTGGGTGGGGCGTCAATATTGGCGGGGTTCGAAGAGGCGGCGCGTGGCCGTGCTGAGGGTGGGTGAGTCGGTGGCCTCGGGCAGGCAGATGCCGCGCAAGGAGCAGCCGTCGCACTGCGGTTTAAGGACGGCGGGCGGGGCGATGGGCTGCGTGGGCGTGGCGCGCAAGGCGCCGAGCGTGGCGACAGTGAGTGCGCGTAGGGCTTCGTCGAAGACGACCTCGGTGCGGAGGGCGGAGGCGACGTGGAAAATGAGGCCGGCGGGGATGCGAAGGCCGAGCATTTCTTCAAGGCAGAGCGCCTGGGCGCAGAGTTGCACGTGGTCGTTGGCCCAGCGGCGGGCGGGGCCTTTTTTGTATTCGACCGGGCGGGCCTCGGCGATGCGGTCGGGCGCGGGGGCGCGGCGCACCTCGACGAGGTCAGCTTTGCCGGTGAGGCCGAGGCGGTCGGAGTAGAGCGGCAGGGCGCGGAGGAGTTCCCAGCCGGCGCGGTGCTCGTATCCGGGCGTGTCCACATTTTTGTGCGCGAGATCGCCGATCAAGGTGTGCTCGTTGGTGCCGCGCAGGCCGTCCACGAATTTGAGGTGGGCGCGGCGTTCGCAGTAGAGGTGATCGTTGAGGGCGCTGAGGGGGACGGTTGACGGTGCCTCGGGGTGCAAGGGTCAAAGGTAGAGGCGTCGAAAAGGTCGCGACGCTACCAGCAGATTTTTAAGCCTTGGGGAACGTAGAAGGGGAAATTGGTATCGCCCGAAACGAGGGCGAAGTCTTCGTTAATCGCCGTCCAGATAAGCAGGCGGTCGAACGGGTCGCGATGGTCGGGGTTGCGGCGCAAGCGACCGATGCTGGCGGCAAGTGGTGGCGTGAGCGGGTGGATCGACCAACCGGCCTCATCGGTGAAGCGTGGAATGTCTTCGGGCGAGGCGCCGTTGAGCGCGAGTTTTCCGAGGCCGGATTTTAGGCTGATTTCCCAAAACGAAACGACGCTGACTGAAATAATATTGTCGGGATTTTTTAGTGCCCGCCGAACTGGTGCAGAAAGGCTGCTGGCGTCTTGCAAGGCCCAGAGAAGGGAGCAGGTGTCGAGCAGGAGCTTCACGAGCCGAAGAGCTCCTCTTCGGTCATTTTCCAATCGGGACTGATGGTGACGCTAAACTTTCCGGCGAGGTGGCCGAGTTTGCGTTTGGGTGAGCGAGGCGGCGGGCCGAAGACGGCGACGGGGCGTTTACTGCGGCCGTAAGTGACGGTGACGGTCTCGCCCTTTTCGACGAGGGCAAGGGCCTCGGGCAGGCGGGCCTTAAACTCGCCGATGGTGAGGGAGGTGGACATGGCGGAAAGCTGCGCCCAACTGGACAAGTAGTCAAGTTGGGCGGGAAATCGCTAGAGTTTACGGTGAAGCTTGATGCCGACGGGCAGGTTGGCGTCGTCAATGGTGAGGTTGTAGTCGGCGAAGTCGCGGGCGGCGGTGATGCCGGGTTTGGCGGTTACTTTAATGCGCTCGAAGAGTTTATGGGCGGGGGCGTTGCCCAGCGGGGTGCCGTGTTCGAAGACGAGGAGGGCTTGCGGGGCCATCGTGCCGCGCGAGGCAGAGCGGTCGTGATCGAACATCATGGCTAGCGCTTGCCAGAAGAGTTCGAGGTCTGACTCGGTGAACTTGGTATCGCTGGCGAGGTTAGCGGGGATGAAGCCGTGGCACCGGTAGAGACCATAGGGGATGAGGTTTTTGCGGCCCATCGTCTGGTTGGGCGACTCGGCGTCCTTGGCCTCGGCGACGGCCATGCGGGTGATGCTGATATCGAGCGGCAGCACG
>JBDNGL010000147.1:0-7792 GCA_041689285.1 Opitutaceae bacterium | reverse complement strand
TCTTTTCAGCCACCGCCACCAGACCCGCCCACTGGATGTGTTTGTCCAGCTCCACCAAACGGTCTTCCTGCTGCGTCAACGACTCCAGCGCGAGGTGATCTCCAAAGAAGGTGTATTGATTTTGGCTCATTGATAAAAAACCTATGCCATTATCAATCAATGACATGCTAAATTTAGGAGTTCCCTTAAGACGGTCCTGAAGTTAAACTGGGTTACGGCATGGCGGCATTTACAGACGCGCCAGACTCTCTGCTGCCTCGATCACGAAGAGCGCGGCGAAGAGCACGAGGTAGAGGATGAGCAGGCCGTTTACGACCGAGCCGTTTTTCAGATTGCCCACCCACTCGCGCCGATTGTTCATCACGAGCAGCACGGAGGCGAGGAAGGGCATAAAGAAGGCACCGGCGATGGCATACATCACCACGATGGCCAGCGGGCTTTTATAAAACAGGAGAAGGAGCGGCGGGAAGGCGAGATAGGCGAGAAACAGCCGGTAGGCGGGGGTGCGCGTGGCGGACCCGGTCGGCGGAGGTTGGCGTCGCATCTGGTTTAGGCTGTCGGCGAACAGATACGGCACACCCTGCCAGACGCCGAGCAGGGAAGTGAACACCGCGCACCAAAAGCCGATGAGAAAACACAGCCGACCCAAGGGGCCGAGAATTTCCTCGAGCCGCGCGGCGAGGGCGAGGATGAGCGCGTTGCCCGAGGCATCGGCCGGCTCCGCGCCGGCGGCGATGACGATCATCGCGAGGCCGAAGATTCCGCTCAGCCCGTAGGCGACCCCGAGATCGAGCCCGGTGCGACGATGCGCGGCGGGACCGGCCCAGCCGCGTTCGCGGATCCAGTAGCCGTAGCAGAGCAGGGTCACGCTGCCGCCCACGCCGCCCATCACCCCAAGTAGAAACTTGGCCGAACCCGCCGGCACCGTCGGCACAAACAGTCCGACGGTGAAGCCGCTCCAATCGTCGAGCAGCGGCACCGCACAACCGATGACGAGCACAAACATCGCGCCCATCAGCCAGGCCATGATGCGCTCGAAGAGCCGGTAGCGTCCCAACCGCACCAGCGCGAAGCCGGCGCCCGCATGAAGCGCGGCCCACGCCGGGAGCGGCAGCACAGGCCACAGGGAGCGCGCCGCCACCCCGCAGGCTGAGGCTAGCGCTGCAGCAACGAGAAAACTCCACAGCACCAGAAACCCCATGAAATACCAGCCCACCGCCCGCGGCAGTTTCCGGCTCCAGCCCTCGATCAACGTGGTGCCGGTGGCGAGTTGCCAGCGCACGATACCGTCGTTGAGCACCCACTTGAACAGGGCGCCGAGCACGACGACCCAGAGCACCGCCAGCCCGAACCGGTGGCCGGCGACACTCGCGGCTATGAGATCGCCCGCGCCGATACCGGTGGCGGCGACGAGAAAACCGGGGCCGAGCAGATTTTTCCAAGAAAGCGGGGCCGGAGGAGCGGGGGTGGCACTCATGATCGCGCTGAGAGTGCCGTGTCCGCAGACGAGCGTCGAGCCCGACCGACTGGCGGAGCAGCGGAAAATTCAGATCAATGCGCCCGCAGGATCCGTTCACCGAGGCGCTGCGTAGCGAGCGCCTCGATGCGCAGGCCGATGCGGTAGTCACGGGCAAAGAAAGCCAGAAAATCTGCGCGTGACATCACGAGGCAGCGACTCGCCTCCACCGCGATGACATTGGCGGTGGCGGCGCCGTGCTCCAGCAGACTGATCTCACCGAAGTAGTCGCCCGGGTGCAGTCGCCGCAGGGTTTTGTTGCGTTCCCGCACCTCGAAGGCCCCGTCGAAAACAAGGTAGAACCAGAGATTGGGTTCACCTGCGCGTAGCACCTGGGTGCCAGCTGAAAAAACCTGGCTGCGGCAGCGCTGGGCGTGCCGTAACAGGTCGTCAAAAGGCCAGCCGCCTAGGATGGTGAGGCGGCCAAGGAAGGCCGCGCTCTGCAATAATTCGCGCACGTGCTCACCACCCATTTTAGCCACGACCAGCCGGTCGAAGTCCGCCTTGCTCAACCGCAGGAGGCGCCCGGCCCGGCTGGCGCGAATCGTGGTGGTGCGGTTGGCGTGGTCGAGCAGGGCAATCTCGCCGAAGCCGTCGCCGGGGTTGAGCCAGCCGATGGTCTTTTTCCGGCGCGAAGGCGGCGGGAGATTTTTCAAGACCTCAAACTGGCCCGCCGTTACGACATAGAAGGCATCACCAGGATCATCCTCGTGAAAGATCACCTGCTTGCGCTTGACCTCCACGGGGGCCATCGCGGCGGCGAGGACCTCCAGGTCGGCGTCCGCGAGGCCGCGGAAGAGCGGCACACTGCGCAACGCGGCGGGATTGTCGCCAGCCTGCAGTGCGGCGGTATCGATGTGTGTCTGGGCGATGCGGAGCGGCCGGGTCAGGGCGCGGCGCATTCGCCAGTGCCGGATCAAAACCCAGCAGAGCGCGAGCAGCGCTAGCGCGGGGATCGCCATGGCAACGTGGGTCGCATATTCGAGGTGGTCATGAAACCGCCCTTGTGGGCCGAACCCGCGCCAGACCGAAAGATAGACACCGGGGCGCACCCATTGCATGAGCAGTCCCAACAGGCCGACCCAGACCCCGGCCCAACCGATGCGCAGCAGGCCGGCCCGCGAAAGCTGTTCGCCACTCCAAATCCTAAAGCGGGTCCAGAAATCCTTGTGTCGCGGTTCGAATAAAAACCCCGTCGCTACCGTGAAGCTTTTAGTCTGGAGCAGTCCGGCGAACCACTGTCGGGCGGCGCTAGATTGCGTGGGCGCCAGCACATAGAGCAGGGCTGCCACCAGCGGGGCGAGCCAATGTGGCTCGAACCACGCCGCCGCCGCAGTGCCTGCCAACAAGGGCCAGATGCGCATCAGGGCCACGAGCCGCTCGCAGTCAGGACCACCGAACGCGGCCTCGGTCGTATCGGTGCTGAAATGAGGCCACAGGCGCCGCCACTTCAGACGTGGTCTGCGCACTTCCTGCGTACTGCCGGCCAAGGTGCTGGCGGCGAAGATTTCGCCGAGACTCAATAAGGCGCAGGCGCTCAGCCAGCCCCACAGCAGACCCAAATTCCAGGCGGGAGCAATCCACGGTCGCGGGGCCACGATCAGCGTGCCGATCGCTAGCAATATAATGGGCCGGGCGAGAAAGAGTGCGCCGCGCGGTGGCAACCGCAGCCACCAGCGCCGCGTGCGGGTCGGCGTAGGTGTGGCGTCTTCCGGGAGCAGTACCCCGGCGGCGTGGGCCTGCAGGACCAACTCATAATACTCCTGCAATGGCGGGCAGCGATTGCCTTCCAGCAGCTTAACCATCACCGCGGGCACCGTGGTGGGTGTGGTGAAACCTTGCACCAAGATAGCGGATTGGGCGGCTGTCAGCACGAGTTGCTGGTCACCACCAGCCGCCCGCATAATGACGCCATGGTTCCGGTAGGTGCTGCGGCGGACGCCGGGATCAAGGCGTAGGCGGGCCGAGGTCAGCAGGTCCGTTTGAGGCATGGCACCGGGATGGGCGATAAGTAACCGGCACTCAATCCTGAACCGGGGCGAGGGGCAGGTTCACAAAATATTCAGACTGTTGGACCACTGGTGGCGGCGCGCACCAGCGCGGCGATGGCCGGCGGGAGATTAAGCGCGGCGGCTTGGGCTTGGGCGGCCGGGCTGAGTTTGCGCCAGGTTTTTTTAAGAATATCCACAAATTTATCCTGCGAATAATCCGCGTGTCGCGCGGCGAATGTCCCAATCTCGTTTTCCAAAAACACGAGCACGGCCGCATCCTCCAGCGCTTGCGAACCGGCGTCCTTTTTTAAATCAGTTTTGCTGACCCAGCGGGCGATAGCATCCGCCTGCGCTTCGGGTAGGCCGGCCTTTAGCACGAGTCCCTGGGCGCGCCTTGCTTGTTTTAGATAAAGCGATTTGCGCCATTGGAGGTAGCCGACTTTGCCTTCGGGAAAGGTGCTGCGTGGTGTCAGGAACCGTTCGAGGTGCTGGCAACGTGCCGCGAGCAGCAGGGGTCGCGGAGTGTCCGGGATGAGTTTCGCCACCCACGCTTCCACGCGGTTGGCGTAAATAAGTTCGGCGGCGATGCCGGTGTCATCCTTGTTCGGGTCGGCAGCGTGCGCGGCATCAATAAGCTGGCGGGCTTGATCGTAGGGAGTCATGATGGAGAAACACAGAAGGATTTAACCACGAATTGACACCAATAATGGGAATACCGCGAGTCGGACCCTGCCGGCTCAGAGCGGCTTGGTCATGCAGGCGCTGGGGGGACCCACGCGACAGTCCGCGAACGGGAAGCCTTCCACAAAACCAAATTTTTGGTAGAGGATTCGGGCCGGCAGGAATGGTTCCGGGGTACCGGTTTCGAGACAGATACGGGTCAAGCCGCGCTGTTGGGCCTCGCTCAAAATAGGCGCAAGCAGTGAGGCGGCTACGTCTTTGCGCAGATGGGCGGATGCCGTGCGTATGGATTTGATTTCGGCGTGGGGGCATCGAGTGCTTTCAACGCGCCGCAGCCGGCCAGCAGGCCGTCAATTTATGTGCTCCAAATGGTGAGGTTGGGCGCGCGCAGCTGGGCCCAACGCATGCCCGCAGTCGGACGGGGAAGGCTTAAACATTTTCCGCCGGTGCTCCTCAAGCAGTCCGATGATCGCGCTATCAGCCAATGAGTCTATTTTGATTTCCATGTCGACGGCGAGTGAGGGGTTCACAGCGGCACCGCGCCTTCGCTGAGGATGCGGAGGTATTCGTGATAGGAGAAGACACGGTTGCGACGCTGGCCGGTGATTTCGCGGACGAGGCCGAGCGCGACCAGCAGGCGAAGGGCGGAATTTGCGGTCGGGGCGCTGAAGCCGAATTTGCCCACCAGCTTGGGCACGGTGATGACCGGATTTTTCTGGAGAATCTCGTGCAGCTTCAGAGCAGACAAAGCCTTGCGGCCGATGGCATGCAGGCGATTGCGATCCCGTTGGAACATTTGGAGTAACCGACCGGCCGTCTCGGCGGCCTGATTGGCGGTTTCCTCCACGCCGCGCAGAAAAAATCCAACCAGATTTCCCACTCACCGTGAGTGCGCACACGCTCCACGAGGTCGTAATAAGCGCTGCGGTTTCGCTTCAAGTAGAGGCTGAGATAAAGCAGTGGTTGGGCAAGCACGCCATCGTGGCACAGCAGGAGCGTGACAAGTCGTCGCCCGACGCGTCCATTGCCTTCGAGAAACGGGTGAATGTTTTCGAACTGGGCGTGAGCCAACCCCGCGCGCACGAGCGAAGGCACGGATTGATTATACAGAAACGACTCCAACGCGCCCGTGCATTCAATCACCAGGTCGGGCGGAGGCGGCACAAAAAGGGCGTTGCCCGGACGCGATCCACCGATCCAGTTTTGCGAGGTGCGAAACTCACCGGGCTGTCTTTCGCTGCCGTGCCCTTTGGCCAATAGCACGCCATGGACTTCACAAAGAAGACGGAGTGAAAGCGGGCAGCCCTCCTTGAGACGCTTGAGGCCGTGTTCCAGCGCGGCGACGTAGTTGGAAACCTCCACTACGTCATCCAGCGGCACACCGGCGACCGCATCATTTTCAAACAGGAGCAATTCTGAAAGGGATGACTGGGTGCCTTCAATTTGGGATGAAAGCAGGGCCTCCTTGCGCACGTAGGAATAGAGAAAGAGGTGGGCATCGGGAAGCAGCCCGGTCACACCCGCCAGTCGCCCGAGGGCGACCCCGGCCGGTTGATTACTTCCGTGCAGGGTATCATCCCAATGCAGGGGAGGTTCCGGGGCAAAGGCTTGGGCACAAAGGCGAAGCATTTTTCGCCTACGAAGGAAATGGGCGCCGGATGGCCGGTTGGGCCGCGTTCCGTAGTTAAAGATATATCGATATCTTTAACTAAAGATTTTCTTAATAAAGGCTCCGGATGGGCAGATGCCTCTTTAGGCGTTCCAGAGCACCAGCGGTTGGCCGCCCTTCACGTAAAGCGGATGACGTGGGTAGCCGTCCTTGGTCGTGCCGAGGCACCAGAGTTTGTGTTTGCCGAGGAGTTTGGCGACGGCGAGAGCGCGATCCTGATGAATGCCGTGAGCGCCCCAGGCGACGACGACTTGGTCGCAGCGCTTCGCCGCTTTAAGGAGGGCGGCATCGTTTTCCGGTCCGACGGGATCAGGCGTGCGGAGCATTTCCTTCGGATCGGTCGCGCGAAAGCCGAAGATGTTGGTCATCAGAAAACCGTCAAAGCCCTCGCGTTCGGAAAAGCCGCGGATGCGCGTGAGGGTGGGGTCGAGTTTCTGCTCATCGGCGGTGCTCGGGTTGAGCCCGATCCACATGATCAACTTGTTGCCGAAAAGCGGATTGATGCGATGCAGCAGGGTGTAGCGGTGGCGGCGGTCGGGGGAGAAATCGCAGGGGTTTTCCATGTTCAGGTTCAGCCCGGGCGGCGCCTTGCGTGAGCCGAGGGGCTCACGCCAGGATCCGGCGCAGGCTTTCGAGGTCGAGGACGCTGGCGAGGCTCTCCTCCTGCACGACGGCGGCGGCGAGGGCGGCCTTTTCGCCTTGGAGGGCACGGATTTTCTGTTCGACGGTGTTCGCGGCAAGGAGCCGGTAGGCGATCACGGGGCGCGTCTGGCCGATGCGGTGGGTGCGGTCGATGGCCTGCGCCTCGACGGCGGGATTCCACCACGGGTCGTAGAGGATGGCGTAGCTGGCCGCAGTGAGGTTGAGGCCGAAGCCGGCGGCCTTCAGGGAGAGAAGAAAGACGGTCTTGGTGCGATCGCGCTGGAACTCATCCACAAGAGCGGCGCGGTTTTCCGTCGCGCCAGTCAGCATGAGGTGACCGATGCCGGCGGTGGCAAGGCGGGGGCGGATGAGCTCCAACATGCCGACAAATTGGCTGAAAACGAGCACCTGGTGGCCTTCCTCGCGCAGTTCATCGAGGCGTTCGATAAGGGCCTCGAGCTTGGCGCTGGGCAGTTGGGCATGCGCGGGGTCCACCAGCGCGGGGTGGCAGCAGATCTGGCGGAGGCGCAGGAGACTGGCGAGGACGTTGAAGCGCACTTTGTCGAGGGCGTGGGCCGTCTCAATGCCGAGAAGCTGGGCGCGGGCGCGCTTGAGCTCGGCATCGTAGAGCTTGCGCTGGGCGGGCTCGAGTTCGACCACGAGATCGTCCTCGGTGCGCGGTGGCAGGTCGGGCGCGGCCTGGGCTTTGGTGCGGCGGAGGAGAAAATGATGCACGCGGCGGTGCAGGCGGCCAAGGGCGGCGGGGTCCTGCTCGTCATACTGGCGGCGGAAAGCGGCCTGCGAGCCAAGGAGGCCGGGCTGAGCGAAGGCGAACAGGCTCCACAGGTCGGTGAGGCGGTTCTCGATCGGGGTCCCAGTGAGGATGAGCCGGTGGCCGGCGGGCAGTGCCCGGGCGGCGGCGGCGATCTGGCTGGTAGGATTCTTGATGAACTGGGCCTCGTCGAGGATGGCCGCGTCCCAAGCGGCAGACTGAAACCACGCGGCGTTGAGCCGGAGCTGCGTGTAGTTAGCCACTAGGATATGGACCTTGAGGGTTTCAGCCCCGGCTTTGGTCAACGCGGGGGTGAAGGCGGCGGTGGTGAGTGCGGGCGCGAAGCGCGCGGCCTCGGTGAGCCAGCCGTGGGTGACACTCTTCGGGCACACGACCAGGACGCGAAACCGGCCGGGGGTGGTGGCGGCCAGATGCAGCAGCCAGGCGAGGGCCTGCACGGTCTTGCCTAGGCCCATGTCGTCGGCCAGCACGCCGCCAAAGCCTTGCGCGGAGAGATGGGC
>JBDNGL010000146.1:0-4146 GCA_041689285.1 Opitutaceae bacterium | reverse complement strand
CCTTGCGCGGAGAGATGGGCGAGAAAGCGAAAGCCTTCCTGCTGGTAAGGCCGGAGCGTGGCGGTAAGGCTGGCGGGGAGCGCGGGCGGTGGCAGCGCGGTGAGGACGGCGGCGCGCTGGCGCAGGGCCGCGGCAAGCGTGGCGTCGCGGGATTCGAAGACCGCCGCCTCGCCGGCCAGTTGGAGCGCATGCAGCCGGTGGGTAACGGGTTTGCCGGAGGCCAACACTTCGTCGGCGGTGAGGCCCAGCCGGTCGAGGGCGGCGGTGGCGGCCTCGTCGGGCGCGGCCCCGGTGAGTTCAAGCCGGCGCCAGCCGCCCTTGGGCAGACGCACCCATTTCCCGCGGGCTTTCAGCAGCAGGACGATCTCCTCGGCGCTGAGCGTGGTGTCCTCGACGCGGAGGGCGACCGTGAGGTCGAACCAGTCGTGGCCGGAGCCGGCGGGGACGGCCGAAAAGTCCATGCTCGCGCGCAGCGGGGCGGCGAAGAACCCGGCGAGCTCGGGCGTGGTTTCAACGTCGAGCCCGGGCGGCAGGGCGGCGTGCCAAGCGAGAAACTCCTCGGGAAAAGTCTTCGTCACCGGGCGGACCCACGCGGCGGCCCAGTCGTTCCAAGTGAGCCGGAAGCCCGCAAAACACGCGCCCACGGCGTTGGCATCGGCCAGACTGAATTCGAGGATGGGGTCATCCGGCCGGCGGGCTGGCGGCGTGCCGCCGTTGGTCCAGTGCCAGCCGCCTTGGCCGCTCCAGTGTTGCATGCAGGGCGGGTCGTTGGACCGGGCAAAGAGCTGGGCGTGAAACTGCGGGGCCGTGAACTCGGTGGCCACCTCGGGGAGCGAGAGGCGGAGCAGCGGGCGCAGCGTGACGCTGCGGCACTTTAGCTCAAGCGCCGGTGGCAGCCGCAGGCCGGCGGCCCTGAGCTTCGTCATGATCCGGGCGTCGCCGAGCGCGACAGCGGGCAGCGGGGCGGTGGGGAGGGGCGGCGGTCCGCGCCACACGAGGCCGGCGTGCAGGTAAAGCGGATCGGGCGGGCCCGCGATGAGCCGCGCGGTCTCCGCTGGGCTGCCGTCCGGGGCGACGAGGCGCACCTCCAGCCGATCGCGGGCGGTGGCGGACACGACCGCTGCGGGCACGAGCGGCTCCGGCTCGACGGTAAAGGGGCGACCGTCCGAAAGCACGATGGCGGGGTGGGCGGAGCGCGCGGCGAGGATCGCCGCCGTGGTTTCCGGCGAGAGGGCCCGCTTCAGGGTGTGACCATCGTAGCCGTGGCGGTTGGAAAGCAGGAGCGCGAGCGCGGCCTCGGCTGGCGGGAGTGATTCAAAATCGGCCGGCTTGGCGTGGGTGAGGGCCGAGGCCCATTTTTGCAGTGGCGGCTTCCACGGCTTGTTGGGCGCGGGGCGCTGCTCAATGAACAGGCGGCCCTGTTCATCGAGCCGGGCGCGCAGGCTGCCGGATCCGGTGCCTAGCTCGTGGCCGAGCACCGCAGCGCCGCGGTCTGCGGGCGCGGCCAGCGCCTGCTGCCAGACTTGGAGCTGCTGCTGGGTGAGGAAGGCGTCGAGTGAGGCATGGACCAAGCTCGTGTCAGTGAGTGGGCGGAACTCCTCTGGGATCGGCCGGTGACGGAGCTCCAGACTGTAGGCGAGGTATTGCCAGAGCGCCCATGGGTCGGCGGGCGCGGTATCGTGGCTCCACCAGCCGCGGAAGAGCGGCGTCCACTGCTGCGCGCCGGCCGGGATCGCGTCAGCAAAACCGTGTCGCCGGAGCGCCGCCTCGTATAGGGTGCGGTGGGATTCGGTGAACTCGGTGAAGAGCGCGGCGAGCCGCCCGAGCTGGCGGCTCTCGGCGTCGGCGAGGGGACGGCCAAGTTTGGCGGCGAGGACGGGCGACCACTGTTCACTGAAGGAAATTTTTTTTGGCGCACGGGTGGCTGTGGCCGTCGGGCTGGAGGGCACGTCGGCTGTGTCCGGGTCCAGAGGGATGCCCACGCCGACCGCGTCATAGTCAGCCCCTTGGTTGGCAATCCAAGCGAGGCCGGCGGCGACGGTGTGCTTGCAGTCACCCTCCACCGGGCAGGTGCAGCTGGAGGACCATTTGCCGCGGGTGAGGAAGAGGGTGACGAAGTAGTCCTCCTGGCCCGCGACCTCGGCCTCGACGAAGTGGTCGGCTTCGGCCCAGATGGCAAGGACGCGGCCGGACTCATGATAGATCCGGCCGCGGCTGCGCGTGGCCGGGTCCAGCGTGTCCAGCCACGCGTCGAGTGCGGCCAGCGCCGCAGGAGTCCGGACGCTGCGCACGAAGGGCGGGCGGACTTTGGCGCACATGGTCGGGCGATGAGGGAGAAGCGGTGGTCGCTTGGGTCTGGCCGAGCGACCCGCTCAATCAACCTGCTCGTCGAGCAACGCGAAGAGCTCCGTTTCCGTGATGCGTTTCTGGCTCATGCTGTCGCGTTCGCGGAGGGTGAAGGTGTCGCCGGGCTTCTCGATCGTGTCGAAGTCGATGGTCACGCACCACGGGGTGCCGATCTCGTCCTGCCGGCGGTAGCGGCGGCCGATCGCACCGGCCTCGTCGTAGAACACGGCATACTTGCGCTGGAGTTTTTTGTAGAGGGCCTGCGCACGGGCGGTGAGTTGCTCCTTGTTCTTGAGCAGCGGCAGCACGGCGACTTTCACCGGCGCGATCCGCGGCGAGAGGCGGAGCACGGTGCGCTTCTCCACGTTGCCCTTGTCGTCCGTCACTTCCTCCTCCGCATAGGCGGCGCAGAGCACGGCGAGGAAGATGCGGTCGGTGCCCACGGCGGGTTCGATCACGTGGGGCACGAATTTTTTCTTGGTGGTCTCGTCAAAGATTTCCTGCGGCTTGCCGCTGGCATTAGCGTGCTGTGTGAGGTCGTAGTTGCCGCGCGCCGCGATGCCCCAGAGCTCCTGCACGCCGAAGGGATACTTGAACATGATGTCGGTCGTGCCGCGCGAGTAGAACGCGAGCTTAGCCTTCGGGTGGTCGTAGAGCGAGAGGTGCGATTCGGGCAAGCCGATCGAAAGCAGCCAGTTTTTACACCACGCGATCCATTCCTGGTGGCACTTGGCCCAATCGGCATCCTCGTGGATGAAATACTCCATCTCCATCTGCTCGAACTCGCGCGAGCGGAAGATGAAGTTGCGCGGGGTGATCTCGTTGCGAAACGATTTGCCGATTTGGGCGATGCCGAAGGGAAGTTTCACGCGGCCCGTGTCCACGACGTTCTTGAAGTCCACAAACATGCCCTGCGCGGTCTCCGGGCGGAGGTAGGCAACGGCTGAGGCGTCGGTCATCGCGCCGACGTTCGTCTGAAACATCATGTTGAACGAGCGCGGCGCGGTGAGGCTGCCGGGTTCGCCGGTGGCGGGCGAGGGGATGAGGGGACGATCACGATCTGTCGCAACGGTAATGTCATTTACCACGAGCGGTTGTAGCTGTCCTTGAATGCCTTTCTTTCGCTTCAGCGCGAGGGCGGCTTCTTTGAGTTCTTCTTCGGTGCGCGCACCCTCGAGCGCAGAAACGTAACCAATCGTTGTTCCGAAAGTCGGTGGATTTCCGCCACGACTTACACTCTCCCAGCCCGGAATCGGCAACGAATCCACCGCGAATGGTTGGTCTGTGATTACCACGACTGGGGCGAAAAATAACTGGTCCGCCCGGTAGCGCTGCTTGCTCGCTTTGCAGTCCACGAGCGGATCGGTGAACCCGTCCACGTGGCCGGAGGCCTGCCAGACCTTCGGGTGCATGATGATCGAGGTCTCGAGGCCCACGATATCGTCGCGGCGCTGCACCATGTCGCGCCACCAGCAGTCGCGGATATTCTTTTTGAGTTCCACGCCGAGGGGACCGTAGTCGAAGAAGCCGTTGAAACCGCCGTAGATCTCGGAGGACGGGAAGATGAACCCGCGGCGCTTGCAGAGCGCGACAAGGGTTTCCATGGAGACTTCGGCGGGGGAGGCAGGTTCGGACATAGCCCGCCAGTCATGGCGACCGCCCCGCCGGGGGTCAATTCCGCGGTTGCGGAGACCGGGCCTCGTTTTCGAAAAGAAGACGACGAGTGGAGGCGCAGGTGCCACTGCGCGACAGATCGCTGGCGCAGAGACGTGCCGGCCCACCCGGTCAAATCACGTCACT
>JBDNGL010000145.1:0-1962 GCA_041689285.1 Opitutaceae bacterium | reverse complement strand
GGCGCCGATGTCTGCTGGCTACGAGCGTCGACTCTCGACAACGCTGGCGAGTTCGTTGAGAATCCCTCGGGCCGACTGCTCCCAGTTTAGGGTGAGAGCCCTAGCACGTGCCTGCCGAGAAAGCTTAGTCCGTATGTGTTGATCGCCAACTAACCACCTCACCCCATCCAGCAACTCTTCGTCAGACTGCACGTGCAACCCCGTTTCTCGATGGACAATCGATTCTCGGAGGCCGCCAATGGGGTAGGCGATAGTGGGAGTTCCGCATGCAGCTGCCTCGATCGTTGAAGACGACCACCCCTCGGCAGTGGAACAAGTTGCGGCGAGCCAAGCCCTACCGAGCAGTTCATTCTTCCGCTGATGATCAACGAACCCATGGAACACAACCCTGTCACTAACACCCTGGCTAGCGGCAGTCCGACGCAGATCAGTTTCGGCATCACCATCACCGATAACATCAAGCGTCAGGTCCGGTACTGAGGCAAGCAAAGTGATCAACTTATCAACCCGCTTGTATGCTTTTAACCGCCCGAGAAACACCATTGTTGGCGACTGCGCCTTTTCAAACAATCTAAAGTCGCCGATGTCCACACCCGGGTGTACCACCGAAATATTCTCTGGAGTCAGCCCGCAAGTGGAAGTGAGTTCGTCCTTAGTAGCCTGGGATACGGCAATGAACCGCCTTTTTCGGTAAAAAAGCTTGAGCGGTAGGGTTTCGGCCGCTAGGGCTGGAATTCGTCCAAGCCGCCCAAATTCCGCCGAATACATATCGCGATGGACATGATGTACGAGCGTCACGGACGGGGATCGCAGCCATAAGGGCGTAAACCAGCAGATGCCATTTATATACTCGAGTACCACGTCGGCCGCGGGCAATTGGTTACCAACTCCAAGTACTGCAGCGATGGCGTGAATGGTCACACGATTTCCGTAGCGCTTAACGGCGACGTCATGGGCGAGCGGAACATTGAGTTCTCCGGGGTTGCGCCCCGTAATAATTGTTACCTCATGACCCCACTCGGTCCAGTACTTGGCATTGTTTTCTATGTGGAGTCCGTGGCCTCCGGTATTGGGGTGCAGCCAGTCGCGATCCGCGAGGATCAAGATTCGCAACGAGTGCCTCCACCACGCCACTCTGGGCCCAGATTCGCGGCGAGGTCCGCGGGTTGGTTTCTCCTCAGAAGCCGGGCTAAATACCTTGGGCGATCAACACAAGACTCGGCATCAGCACGAGCTGACCAAAGTTTGCTCGGGGCGGTGGGCTGAGGTTTCGCTACGCGCACTGCACATAGACACCCAGACCGGCTTGTACTGTAGTCACAGACGCAATAGTTTTGAGGGTCAATCATGAACAAACATCCGCAAGCACCTCACACTACACCACCCGCGACGATGTCGGTCTGCATCGTACTCCCGACCTTCAATGAGGCCGAGAACCTTTCCGGCCTGATCCAGGCTCTGAATAAAGTCCGTGAATCCGCTGAGGGAATCGCGCTATCCGCTGTCGTCGTAGACGACAATTCGCCGGACGGTACGGGTCACCTCGCCGATAACTTGGCCCGGCAGCACTCTTGGCTGGATGTGATTCATCGCTCCGGAAGACAGGGCCTTGGGTCGGCGTACATCGAAGGTTTCACCCACGCACTCAGGAATGGCTCTGAGGCTTGCATCCAGATGGACTGTGATTTTTCGCACGACCCGCGCGACATCCCCCGAATGATTTCAATGTTGTCGAGCGAGAATCCCAATGGCGGAGCCGATCTGGTTATCGGCTCCCGCTATACAGCGGGAGGGGAGACAGTCAATTGGAGCTTGTGGCGAAGAAGCATCAGCAAACTGGGGTCGC
The DNA here is from genome assembly GCA_041689285.1 of Opitutaceae bacterium. Lineage (GTDB taxonomy): Bacteria > Verrucomicrobiota > Verrucomicrobiia > Opitutales > Opitutaceae > UBA2377. Next base: position 116 of record JBDNGL010000145.1, on the reverse strand, counting down.
TTTATGCACGAACCGTACTGGGCTTGGAAGTCCGAGACCTCACGAGCGGATTTAAGTGCATTAGATCGGGTACCTTGGAATTATTGGATTTGCAGGCTACTGACTCTCGCGGATAT
>JBDNGL010000144.1:0-6098 GCA_041689285.1 Opitutaceae bacterium | reverse complement strand
TAAACGACATTGCCTGCGCTCTGGCCCATCGGTGTGGCGGGTTGCAACGTAATGTCATTGATTGGGAGGGACGCCAACGTGCCGTTGCCAGCGATGAGTTGTGCTCTGTTCATGATCAGTAACACCGCATTCGTGGCCGAACCGGCGAGGACTCCGCTCGCGTTAAAAGGAAATAGATTGTAAGTCACGTAAAGCGCCTGGTTGTCCACGGCCAATCCGGGATAGTCACCGCAATAATTCACCCCTCCGGCGGCATTCGCCGCTGCGAATTGGGTCGCGTTGAGCCGGTAGGTGATCCAGTCCGCCGCGCCCGAACTGCGCGGGTCGGAGTTTCGCGACACCGCGACATTCAGCCAAAAAGTGCTGTTGTGGTTTTCCTGCATGATGACGAAGAAGCGCCGGCTGAGTTGGTCGAAGATCGTGCGCGGGTCGGCATTTTGGTTGCCGGTGCCCGTGTTGCCGGTGAAGAACGTCGGGAGGTTGGTCGGCCCCCAAATCAAAGCGCCGGACTTGGTGTAATAACTGATGGCGAGGTTCACGGTAGCGAGCACGCCCGCGGGTCCGGGGGCGCCGTGCGGGTCGGGCGGCGGGCCGACGCTGCCACTGGGATCCGGGCCGCGGATACCTTCCCAACTTTGCACGATGCTCTGGCCACGCGCCGGGAGTATGGCAAGCGCGCCACCCAAACAAACAACTGAAAGCCAGAGCCAAAGGGGAGGCGATTTTGAAAATTTGGTTTTCATAAGACAAATCAGTGGGCGAGTCGCCTTATTGCAGCGTCACGAGCACGAGCACCATGCCCTTGCCGTCTTTGAGCGCGCTCATCGCCTTACCGAGAATCGCGCCTTGCGCTTGGGCGTGGTCGGTGACCTTCATCGCATGACCGGGGGTATCCGAAGTGGTCAGCAAGTCGCCGGGTTTGATCGAACCGTTGGCCGCATCCGCCTGCACATAAACCCGTCCGCTCAGAGAAACGTTTTGTCCGCCCTCCAATACACCCTCCTGTTGCAAACTGATGCCGGGGTTGATGCCGTTTGCGCCGCTGATGATGCCCGCTACGCGCATGTCGTAAGCGCGGTCGCTCAGTTTCACCCGGCCGGGATTTTCGTCATCAATCACCACTACCGATCCTTTGGGCGCGTCGCTCTCATTCATGAGGAATGGTTCGGCGAGATCGCAGCCGCCGGTGATGGTGAGTACGCAGGTGCGGGTAGTGCCGCGAATGTCCAGCTTGGCCAGCGGAAACTCTGTGCCCATGCCGACGTTTCCCGCGGTATTGATGGCAATTCCATTTGCCGCCGACGGTACTCCAGTGCCAACACCGGCAACTAACTTTAGGGTCGCGCCATCGAATCTGAGGTCAGCCCGGTGGGCACCGATGATGCCTATCCCTGATTCTCCATTGGGTGCGCTGATGTGAACCGCGCCGCCGCTTCCTCCTGGCGTCAGGCGGGTAGGCCCACTTACTTCCAATTTCCATTGTGACGAACTCAGCAGGCTGGCCATGCCAATGCCGACGTTGCCATTGGTGTTCATGATAATTCCATTTGCGGGCAACGGCGGTGTCGTGCCGGAACCAGCCACGAGTTTCAGTGCGGCGCCATCAAATCGGAGATCGGCCCGGCTATTGCCACCACCAATGGTCGGGATGATGGACATGCCCAGTTCCGCGTTAGGGGAGCCGAATTGAATATTCCCGTTACCAGGTCTCAGGAGAGAACTCACGACCACGTCCAGCGGAATGCCCGCCGTGGGAGTGGTTGTGCCGATGCCGACGCTGCCATCTTCCGTAATCACCATCTTCGGTGAGGCGACCGCGTCGCCAATCTTCCTCGTTCCAAAGCTCAGCATTGCGGCTGGCGAATTGGGCGTGGTGGACCGTGTGTGAGCGCCGATGTAGGCCGCCATGCCGCCGGGTTGGGCCCAAGTCACGGAGCCCATCGCGCTGTCCATCAGAGAATTAACTCCGGAATAAAGCATGAGATGAGACTGTGAATGCAAGCTGGTGCCGCTGTTGTTGATTTCCAAAATCCTCGCGGTGCCGCCGTGTCCGTATTGCGATGGCGTGGTCGTGCCGATCCCGACATTGCCAGCGTTGTAATAAGCGTTGGCTCCAAGGCGCGACCAGACGTTGCCGGCCTGCACGCCAGGATCGCTCCAGAAAAGATTCCCTCCGTTGTAAGAAAGAAATTGCCCCGCTGCGGGGAGCTGACCGCCGGCGTTCAACTGGCCCGCCGTCACCGCTCCGCTCGCCACGTTCGCGGCGCGCGCCGCAAAGATCGAGTAAGGCGTCGGGCGCAGCGCGGTGCGTGGCGCGAGCAGGGTCAAGGCACTGGGACCGTTGGTCCGCACGCGGATTTCGAGCCAGCGCGCGGGACCCGTGAAAATGTCCGGCCCAAAATCGAGGGTGACATTGAACACGCCGTTGGTCACCGGCACGCCATTGTGGACGAGCGACCCGGCGAGCGGCGCGCCGCCGAGGTCCGCGTCATGAACCGCAAAGGTGAAGTCGTAAAGGCCCGTGGCGGGCGCGGCACCGTCATTCAGGCGGCCCTGATAACCGATGGCGGTTCCTTGCGCGCCCGCGAAACGCGAAATGCCGAGTATCGCCAGCAGCAGGAAGAGAAGTTTCAGATTTGTTTTCATAAAGTTGTCGCACTCGAACCGCATTCATTGCGTCCACACCGTCATGAGCGAAATCCCGGAAAAAAGGCTCACGCGATTTTTTGTTTCGCGCGGTGAGCCAAGGCTACGGCTTGCGCAGGCGGTAGAAGCGATTCCCAGTCGGCGCGGGCACGGTGATGCTGATTTGCGTGGCGTTGGTCGCGTAGGGGAAACTCACTTGTGACCATGAGCCAGTGACGGTGAGGCTTTGGTCGAGCAGAAAACTCGTGGCGGGTCGCGGCCAATAAACGCGCACCGCGCCGCCCAAACGCTCGACGGAGAGCAGTGGCGCACCGGGAGTTTGCACCAACCCCACGCCAGGCCAGAAGCCACCGGTGACGGAATACACACCACCGGTCAGTGCGCCGCTGGCATCCGGCTGACCGATGGTGCCGCTGACGGAATACACGCCGCCCGTGCTGGTGCCGCCGCCGCCATCAATGGTGAACCAGTCAATCGAATAGCTTTGCCCGGAGGCGATGGCGACCGTGACGACCAGGGACAAGGCAAATAGGATTTTTTTCATGGCTGCTTCCTTTCGGGGGTGTTGAGTTGGCCAGTCAGAATCTGTTCGAGCTTTTCGAGCCGCGTTCAGAGGTTCCGAATCTCGGCGTCCTTCTCCTCGACTTTTTGATTCAACCCCTGAATCGCCGCCAGGGCCACGCCGTCGGCGTCCACGGTGGCGATGTGTTTGTCGTCCGCGCCGAGGTTGAAGGCCGCGTAAAAATCCTGAGCCATCGGGCCGACATGGCGGGTGGCCGGGTCGGCCTTGTAGTTCCAACGCGATAACGGCAGCGCGAGGACTTTCTCCAACACCTCGCGCGGTTGCACCGGCGCAAAGTTTTCCTTCACGTTCCGGTCGCTGGAACTCACGAAGGTGCCGTTCACGGTCAGGCCGCTGCCGTCGAGTTTCATGAGGGTCGTGCCGCCGCCGGAGTTGTAGGTGTTGTCGTTGTGAACGCCACTGGCGTACCAGGCAAAGCCGCCGCCCAGAGCGACCCGCGAGTAGAGGATGCCGCTTTGAATCCCAAGGCCAAAGGTGGTGCTATAGAGATTGAGCTTCTGGCCGAGAGTGGAACCAAAGGAGACAGGGCCGGTGAACGTGCTGCCGCCTTCGCCCCAGAACTTGATCTTGCGGTTGAGGCCCGTGGTCCCGGCACCGACGATGTCAAGCGCGTCCGCCGTGAAGGTTTGATAGCCGATTTTGCCGGCGTTGAATTCCTTGCCCGCGACGCCGTAACCCAGTTCCAACACATTGGCGCCGGTGATGGCAACACGGCCGTTGACCAACAGCGCCGGGCCCGCCAAGGGAGCAGTCATCCCAATGCCCACGTTGCCGTCGTTGTTGACCGAAAGCGCCGGGGCGGGGCTGCCGTCCGGCGCGTCGAGCCGGCTGATGCCGGTCAGGCCCGCGCCGTTGCCCGTGAAGCGGCCGTTGAAGTTGCCCAGAAAGTCGAGCGAGGCATTCAACAGCACCGACAAGGTGCCATCGCCGGAATTGGCGCTGATCAAGTCCACCCGTCCGTCCCCGTTGACATCCGCCGTGGTGAGCGCATACGGAGCGGGTCCCACGGCGGGAGAGGAAACCCACACGAAACCATCACCTCTGTTGGTGAACACCGTCAGCGAGTTGCCGTCCCGGTTGGCGCTGATCAAGTCCACCCGGCCATCTTCATTCAGATCCGCTGCCACCACCGCATAGGGGAAATTTCCCGCGAACAGGGCATAAGTCGCCACGAAACTGCCACTGCCGTTGTTGATCAGCACGGTCAACCTGTTGTCGTCGCGGTCGGCGCTGATTAAATCCACCCAGCCATCGCCATTCACATCCGCCGCTGCCACCGAAAACGGGACGGCTCCGACCGCGGGCGAATCGGCCAGCACAAAACCGCCGCTGCCGTTGTTGGTCAGCACCGTCAGCGTGTTGGCCGTGGAGTTGGCGCTGATGAGATCCATCCACCCATCGTTGTTGACGTCCGCTGCCACGACCGTGGCGGGAAACGACCCCACGCCTGGCGAGGAGGCGAGCGTGAAGCCGCCGCTGCCATTGTTGGTCAAAACGGTCAGGGTGGCGGCGACATAGTTCGCGCTGATTAAATCGATCCGCCCATCGCCATTGACGTCCGCCGTCGTGACCGAATGTGGAGTGCTGCCCGCGCCCGGCGAGGCGGCGAGCCCGAAGCCGCCGCTGCGGTTGTTGGTCAGCACCGTTAGGGTGTTGGCATTGTAGTTCGCGCTGATCAAATCGACCCAGTTGTCCCCGTTCACATCCGCTGCCACGACCGCGCGCGGGCCGGAACCGACGGCCAGGTTCTTGGCCAGAGTGAACCCACCGCTCCCGTTGTTGGTCAGCAGACCGAGCGTGTTGGCATTGTAGTTCGCGCTAATCAGTTCCATCCGTCCGTTCCGGTTGACATCGGCCGCCACCACGCCGAAAGAGCCCCCTCCTGTCTCGGGTGAGGAGACCGCCGTAAAACCTTTCGGATTCTGCGCAATAGATCCACTGGAATTGAGCGGCAGATTCAGGCCGGTGAGACCCGCACCTGAACCGCTGAAAGTGCCGCCGCTAAAAGTGTTTCCGTTGAAGCTGCCGTTGAAGTTGCCGATGAAATTAAACGGAGAATTCAACAGCACGCTCAATGTGTTGTCACCGTCGTTGGCGCTGATTAAATCCATCCGCCCATTCCCATCGAGATCCGCCGCCGCAACCCAATAAGGGGACCTGCCGACGTCCGGTGAGGCGGCGAAGACAAATCCCCCGCTGCCGTTGTTGGTCAGCACCATCAGCCGGGAAGTTTCTACGTTTGCGCTGATCAAATCGACCTTGCCGTCCTCGTTAATATCCGCCGCCAGCACCGAAAATGTGGGGCCCACCACCGGCGAGGCCGCCGGCCCAAAGCCGCCACTGCGGTTATTGGTGAGCACTGTGAGGCTGCCACTGCCATAGTTGGCGCTGATCAGATCCATCCACCCATCGCCATTTACGTCCGCCGCCGCGACTGAATACGGCCCGATCCCCACGCCCGGGGACACGGCGAGTATGAAGCCGCCGCTCCCATTGTTCGTCAGCACCGAAAGCGTGTTATTGAAATAGTTTGCCGAGATCAGGTCCACCCGGCCATCCCCGTTGACATCCGTCGCCGCCACCGCAAAGGAGGCCACGCCCAGGTTTGGCGAAGCCGCCAGCTTAAAGCCGCCGCTGCCGTTGTTGGTTAACACCGTCAATGTGGGGCCGCCATTACTCGCGCTGATTAAGTCCAACCTTCCGTCTCCGTTGACATCCGCCACCGCCACTGAAATAGGACCGGACCCCACGGTGGGCGAGGCCGCCAACGCAAAGCCGCCGCTGCGATTGTTGGTCAGCACCGTGAGCGTGGCGGAGCCCACGTTGCCGCAGATCAAATCCACCCAGCCATCGCCGTTGACATCCGCTG
>JBDNGL010000143.1:0-5641 GCA_041689285.1 Opitutaceae bacterium | reverse complement strand
CGGACAGGGCTTGGACGATTTGCCATCCGGTCCCAAAGAGCCCTTGCACCGGATCCTGCCCGATGAGGTCGAGCGGATTGTCGCAATGGCCAAGAGCCAGGAATACGTTGATTTGTCCCATCGCATCCTGGCGGTCACGGCCAGCGAAAAGGGCCTTTTTCAGGCCTCATTCTCGACAGTCTACCGAGTCCTTAAGGCCCAGGGGCTGATGACGGCACGGGGTGCTGGAGGTCCTCACAACGGCAACTCGAAGGCTCCGGTCCGCAAGGATCTCACCGGGCCCAACCAGCGGTGGTGCTGGGACATCAGCTACCTGATGACCCACCAAAAAGGGGAATACCTTTACCTCTACCTTCTTCTGGATGAATGGTCCCGCAAAGTCATCCAGTGGCGCGTCGCCTGGCAGCAGACGGCCGAGGAATCGCGACGACTGCTGGAAGGTGGTCTGGTCGACCAAAACATCCTCGACCTCCCCGAGGACAAACGTCCTGAAATCATCAACGACCGCGGGCGCCAGATGAAAGCCAAGTCGATCCGCAGGCTGTGCGAGGAGCACGGCATGTCGCAGTTGTTCGCCCGCCCACCGACCCCCAACGACAACCCCTTCATCGAGTCGGCGTTCAGCACAGTGAAGCGGGCGCCGGAATATCCCGGTCGCTTCCTGGACGACGACGAGGCCAAGGCCCATTTCGTCCGGTACTTCAACTGGTACGACACCGAGCACTACCACTCGGGTATCGACTACGTGACGCCGCAGCAGGCCCATCAGGGTTTGCGGCAGGGGATCGTGGAAGAACGCCGGGCAAAAATGACCTCCCAGCGCCGCCGGCGTCGGGAGGAAAATCAAAAGCAAAAATCCGGCGTGCAAAAAACAAACGACAACCAAATACTGACCCCGAGACACGTGGCGTAATCAACCGCCCTCTGAAGTTATTGATTCAGAAACGCGCCGTGCGAGTCCCGTGATGCCGCCGGTGCTGTTGCCAAAGTTTTTCACTTCCTCGCCGAGTTGCATCCGGTTCAACACTTCGACGAGCAGGTTGGCCATCGGCGTGTGTGCCGGTGCCTGGATGTGGCGGCCGGTTTGGAGCGCGCCGCCCGCACCGCCCGCGAGGATGATGGGCAGATTGTGGACGATGTGGCTGCCGCCCTGACCCAACTCGGAGCCGAAGAGCAGCATGGAGTTGTCGAGTAGCGTGCCTTCACCCTCGGGGATGGAGCGCAGCTTCTCGATGAGGTAGGCGAAGCATGACGCGTGGTAGCGGTTCAGCGCGGTGTAGAGGTCGCCCTTGCCGGGCGCGTCCGGGTAGTGCGAAGTGGTGTGATGCTGCTCGTTCACGCCGCTCTCGGGATAGACATTCCACGACGCGCCGTAGCCCATCATCATCGTGGCCACGCGCGTATTGTCGGTCTGGAACGCCAGCGCGATGAGGTCGAACATCGCGCGGAGATGTTCCTGAATCGTCTGCGGCGTCCGCGGCGCGAGGAGGTTCGCGGGGATGGTCGGCTTCCAGGAGCCGCGATGCGGTTCCGGCACGATAATTTTGTCGATGCGCTTCTCCACGTCGCGCACCGCTTCGAGATACTGGTCGAGCTTGTGTTTGTCGGCCTCGCTGACTTTGCCGCGCAACCGCTTCGCATCGGCGAGCACATGGTCGAGCACGCTCTTGTCGTCCTGCGATTGTGTGACAAGCGGCAGTTCATCGTGGCCGGCTGCGGCCTTGGTCACGAGATGGCGGAAGAGGCGGTCGAAAGCGTTACGCGGATTGATTTCCTTGGGCACCGGCGTGGTGGCGGAGTTCCACGCGATGTTGCGGGTATACACGCAGGAGAAGCCGTCGCAATCGCCCTGCTTTTGGAGCGTCTCGGGCAGGCCGAGTTCCAGTGAAGGCAGGCGCGTGAACTGTCCGAGGCGGCGCGCGGCGAACTGGTCCGCCGAGATGCCGACATAGGGACTGCCTTGCTTCGGCGACACGCCGGTGAGAAAGCCCGCGATGGCGCGGTGATGCGGCGCTTCCTTGCACAGGTCGTTCGAGAGGCCGGAGAAGACGAGCAGTTCCTGCTTCACGGCGTCGAGCGGTTGCAACGCCGCCGGCAATACGCCGAGCGCGCCTTCCTGGGTGGGAAACCAGGTGCTCGGGCGCACGCCGTTCGGACACATGATGGTGGCGAAGCGGACCGGCGGAAGCGCCGTCGCGGATTTGCCTGCGCGGGCCAGCGGCGTCATCACGTCCAGCAGTGGAAGGGCGAGCATGGCACCGGTTCCGCGAAGGAAGGTGCGCCGGGAGAGTCGCCAGGATTTGTTCATTTGATTGCGGTTTTGAGTTCGGGATTTTGACGGTATTGGAAAGGATAGCTCTGCACGATTCCGAGGATGAGGGCCGTGGCGCGGTCCTCCTCTTGGGCCACGGCCCGGCCGATCTCGCGCACCGGGCCTTCGTCGTAAAACTCCAGTCCGCGCCGCAGCGCGAAGGTCAGCAGCCGCTCGGTGAGATTGTGGCGGAACAAATCGCGCTTCTCCGCGACCAGATACTTCCGCAATTCGTCGGGGCCGTTGATTTTCTTTCCGCCCGGCATCTCGCCGGAAACGTCGAGCGGTTTGCCCGCCTCCTGCTCGCGCCACAAGCCCACGTTGTCGTAATTCTCCAACGCAAAGCCGATGGGATCGATCTTCGCATGACAGCCGGCGCAGTTCGGGTCGGCGCGATGTTGCGCGAGCCGTTCGCGCAAGGTGAGCTTCTGGCCCTCCTTCTCTTCTTTGGGCAGGAGCGGCACATCCGGCGGGGGCGGTGGGGGCGGTGTGCCCAGGAGCACGTCGAGCACCCACTTGCCGCGCCCGGACGGATTCGTGTCCTTGGGATGCGACACGGACAAATACACCGCGCTCATGCCGAGCACGCCGCCGCGCCGTTGCGCGACCTCGCCCGTGAGCGCGACCTTTCGAAACTCGGGTCCCTTCACGTCCGTCAGGCCGTAATGCTTGGCCAGCGGTTCGTTGACGAACGTGTAGTCGGCCTTCAGCAACTCGGTGATCGGGCGATCCTCGCGAACAAGATGATCGAAGAAGTTCACCACTTCGTCTTCCAGCATCCGTCGTCCACCGCGGTCCGTGTGAAATTTGCCTTCGCGGGCCACGGCGTACAGGCTGCCCAAGCCCAGCCACTGCGGGGCGAAGCTCTGCGCCAGCTCGCGCGACTTCGCGTCCCGCAACAGGCGGCGCGTCTGTGCTTCAAGCACGGCGGGTTCGTGGAGCGTCCCCTGCTCCGCCCGCGCGAACAACTCGTCGTCCGGCATGGAACTCCACAGGAAATAGGAGAGTCGGCTCGCGAGTTCAAAGTCGCCGACGCGATACGCTTGGCGCGGGTCACGGTCCTGCTCGATGTGGAAGAGGAAGTTCGGCGAGACCAGCACCGCCTTGAAGGCGAGCTTGACCGAGTTCTCGAAAGAGTCGCCTCGCTGGGTCGCGCGATCGTAGAACGCCAGCAACTCCTCCACCTCGCCGCTCGTGACCAGACGCCGAAACGCGCGCGTCGCAAAACGGTCGAGAACACGCCGGGCCGCTTCGCGCGGCCTGAGATCGCCGCCGGGCCGCGCGACCAGCAGACCGTCAAGAATCTCCTTCACCTGCGGCTCGTTCTCGACGACAGGGCCGTTGATTTCGATGGACTCGAGGCCGACACGGTTGAGCCGCTGCGCGAGGTTCGTGGCGTTGGTCGAAACGCCCATGCCTTCCATCTCGAACTTGAGGTCGTGGCGGCCCGCGCGCACGACCGTCTGGAAAACGACTTCCTCGATCTTCCCCGGCCCGCCCGTGGGCACCCCGCGCCCGGAGATCCCGTGCGCGTCGAGCTTGAGGCTCAGCTTCGGCCCCTGCTCCACATTGAGCGCCTTGCCACCCCAAACGCGGAGCTTGAAGCGATAAACTCCCGTGTGGGGAAACACATGACTGAACACCACGCCGCCCGTGTAATAAATGACATGGGCCCGGTCGGTGACCTCGTGATCCGGCGCATCGGCGGGGAAGGAAATCTTCTCGTCACTCCCCGACAACCCGAAATGCCGCACGTATTCCATCTTCCTCGGATCGAGCGGCCAACTCTGCGCCGCCGGCACGAACACGCGGTCGAGAATGTAATTCGCCGCCGCCAAATACTTCTCCAGATGGACCGCCGAGACATCCTGCACGTCGCCGATTTGATCGAAACCATGCGTCGCCTCGTCCGTGGGCAAATCATCCGCCGCCTCCATGCCCATGCCGACGAGATCGCGAATAGTGTTGCGATATTGCCGGCGGGTGAGCCGGTGCGACGGCAGGTAACCCGGATTGCGGAACCGCGCGTAATCCACGTTCTCCAATTTCCACGTCAGCCACTCCGCCAGCTTCTCGCGCAACGCCTCCTCCGGCTGCTTCGCGGCCTCCGGCGGCATGGCCTTGTGCCGGAGCTGCTCGACGACTTCCTCGACCCGCGTCCGATGCTGATAGAGCGAAACCTCGTCCTTGAAGATTTCCAGGTTGATTCCGCCCTTGCTCTTCTCCGCGTTGTGGCACTTCGCGCAATAGGCATCAAGGAAGGGCCGGGCATCCTTGGTAAAATCGAGCTTCGGCGCGTCGGCAAAGCTCGCGCCGCCACCAAACAAGACCCCCGCGATACTGGTCGCAACAATATTGGCCAGGAATTTCATGGAAAGACTCCGAAGATTTAGGGAAGCGTTGATTAAGTCCATCCGGAATTTGGCACTATGAAACAACGGATGACAATCGAGTGGCGATGGAATACAAGACCGCACTTTATTGAGTGCTTCCTTAGTATCCCAAGCGGTGCTCAGGGTTTCACAAGTTTCAGCACGCCCCAGTTGATGGAACGCCAGCGGGCTTCACTCGGGATGTCGCTGGTCATCCAGGTGTCGAGGCTGTTCCAGCAGGCGCGCTGCACGTTCTGGCCGCCGTTGCCCCGGATGATGCCGAGGTCACCGAGGAGGGCGGTCTTGTCCTCGTGCCAGGCTTGTGCGCCAAGTTTCTGAAACTCGACACGCAGCACGGTGCTGAGCGGGATGGAAATCTCGTAGTTGCCCGCACCGTCTTCCGCGAATTCAAGTTCCCTCGTGATGTCCTTCACCGAGGCGAAGACTTCCTTGCCGATGGGCGATTCAAAGACGCACTCCTCGCTCTTCGGTGCCTGCGGATCGACTGGGCGGTAAAGCACGGCGGTGGGTTTGCCTTTGATCTTCGCAATGAGCAGGCGGCAGTCGCCGGGTTGGTAAGGCTTGTTCTCCTGAAGATTTCCGGGATTCCACTTGGTGCCGAAATTCAGGTCGAGCGCCCCGCCGAACTTGAACAGGAAGCGCGGGTCGGCCGCGGAGTTATCCAGGAGCTTCGGGGCGCTTGTGCGAAAGGCTGCATGGATGCGCTCAGGGGTGATCCACAACGATGCCGTCGTGCGGGGATCAATCCGCGCCCAAGCGGTCTCGGCGGTCGGCCAATCCTCCAGCTTGCCATCAAGCGTCGGGCCTTTGCCACCGGCGGCGACTTCGAGCGTGCGGCGCACCTGTTTCTGCACCGGTTCCACCAACGTCGCAGGCAGCCCCGCCAGCATCGCGGGCGTGACGGTGATGGTGCCCCAGGTTTGCCGCCGCACTGTTT
>JBDNGL010000142.1:0-3418 GCA_041689285.1 Opitutaceae bacterium | reverse complement strand
GGCCTGGGCGGCGACTGTTCGTCGCTGGCCGAACTGAAGCTTTGTGAGGCCGTTGGCATCACGGGCGACAAGATCGTCTTCACCTCCAATGACACCCCGGCGAACGAATACCAGAAGGCCAACGAGCTGGGCGCGATCATCAATCTCGATGACATCAGCCACATTGCCTATCTGGAAAAGAGCCTTGGCGGGAAGCTGCCGGCGATGCTCTGCTTCCGCTACAACCCCGGCCCGCTGAAGGAAGGCAACGTCATCATCGGCAAGCCCGAGGAGGCGAAATATGGCTTCACCCGTGAGCAGCTTTTTGAGGGATACCGTATCCTGCGCGACAAGGGCGTGCAGCGTTTCGGTCTCCATACGATGGTCGCTTCGAACGAGCTCAACCCCGATTACTTCGTCGAGACCGCGCAGATGCTATTCGACCTCGTGGTCGAGTTGAATCGCGCGCTCGGCATCCGCTTTGAGTTCCTCAACCTCGGCGGCGGCATCGGCATTCCGTATCGCCCGGAACACACCGCGGTGGATCTGGCCTACGTCGGCCAAAAGATCAAGGCGGCCTACGAGCAAACGATCGTCGCCGCTGGCCTCGGCCCGATCCGCATCACGCTGGAGTGCGGCCGCATGATCACCGGCCCCTACGGTTACCTCGTGTCACGCGTGCTGCACAAGAAGGCGATCTACAAGAACTACGTCGGCCTTGATGCGTCCATGGCCAACCTGATGCGTCCCGGCATGTATGGCTCGTATCACCACATCTCCGTCCCGGGTAAGGAAAACGGCCCGCGCAAGGTTTACGACGTCACCGGCTCGCTCTGCGAAAATAACGACAAGTTCGCGATCGACCGCGAAATTTCCGATCCGGAACCCGGCGACCTGGTGGTGATCCACGACACCGGCGCGCATGGTCACTCGATGGGCTTCAATTACAACGGCAAGCTGCGCTCGGCCGAGGTGCTCTGGCAGGGTGAGGGCAAGTTCAAGGTCATCCGCCGAGCCGAGACCTACGCCGATCACTTCGCGACCCTCGACTATCCCGGCCTGCGCTGAGCAGTTCGGGTGATGGTCTCAGGCTGCGGCTTTCGCCTGCCGCCAGCGCCGCCAGCCGAAAACTGCGGCGAGCGCGCCGACCAAAAGCGCCCCGTAGGTAGCCGGCTCGGGGACGGGGGTGATCTGTGAGTCATACTCCTGCCAGCGGGTGTCGCTATCGGCGAAGCCGCTAAAGGTGATCTGATTCATCGGCGCGGCGCCCTGTGTGTCGAACACGGCCCCAGCCCAATATTGGGCGAAGAAATAATCCATCGTTTCGGTCCAGTTGGAGAGGGTGAGATTGACACCCGCATCGATGATGAAGTTGACGACGGAGAGGGTGGAGGCGACGGCGCTACCGAAATCGATGACGGAATTGCCGGTGATGCGGAGGGTATCCACGAGCAGGTCGTTGCCATTCAAGGCAAGGGTGCCGCCGCTGAGCAGGAAGGTGCCGCCATAGGCGATATCGGCGCCCAGCGTTAAGGTGCCGCTGCCGAGTTTCTCCAAGGTGCCGGTGCCCGTGACCGAACCGCTGAAAGTGGAAGAATCGGAATAAACACCGAGACCGAGATAGCCGGAAGTGCCCAGATCGATGAGGCCGGTGCCCGCAATCGTGTTGAGTGTCTGGCTCTGGTTGTTCAGCGCGAAGCGGCCGTCGGCGTTGAGGGTAACCGCCGTGCCGAGCGCCAGCTGGTCGGCACCGAGCAGCACGAGATTGGCGGAGCTGACCGCCCCGATGCCATCGCCGACCGCGACGGCACCGCCATTGATGGCGAGGGCGCTGCCGGTTTTGTTCAACTGCACCGTGCCTTGGTTGATCGTCAGGCCGCCACCGAAGTTATTGCTGCTGGTGCCGGCGAAGGTGAGTGTGCCGGCGCCGTCCATCAACACCGCGCCGTTGTTGACCGCGCCCTGCAGGGTGGTGTTGCCGGCACCGGTGACGGTGAGGGGGTTGGAGCCGAGATTAAAATCACCGACGATGGTCATGGTGCCCGCATCCGAGCCGATGGTGGCGGCGCTGCCGATATTGATGGCGGCGTTCAGGGTGTTGTTGCCGCTGAGATTGCGCACGGCACCGGCGCCGCCGAGACCACTGCCGGAGAGCGTGAAGTTGCCTTCGGTAAGGTTGATGCTGCCCTGAAGGTACAGCGCGGCGCCGCTGCTGATGGTGTTGCCCCAAGTGGAGCCGCCGAGCGCCGTGTTGCTGGCGGCTACGATGGCACCCGACTCGATGTTGGTCACGCCGGCGTAGGTGTTGTTGCCCGACAAGGTGAGGGTGCCGGTGCCCTGCTTGACGAAAGTCCCGTAGCCGCCGTCGTCGGCGATTACTCCGGAGAAGGTGGAATTCGTGTTGCCGATCGTGTTGAACGGGCCGCCGCGGATGTTGAGCGTGCCCGCGCCGGCGAGCGCGCCGATGGTTTCGCTCACGCCCCAGTTGAGCAGGAGGGTGGCCCCGGAGGCGATGGTGACATCGGAGGCATCAGGAATGACGTTGCTGGTGTTGAGCTGGACCAAGCCGGTGTTGATCGTGAACGGCCCCGTCCAGCTGTTGGCGGTGTTATTGAGGATGAGCGTGCCCGCGCCGCCCTTGGTGAGCCCGTCGCTGCCGGTGATGAGACTATTGACCGTGGCGGTGCGCCCGCTGTTGACGATGAAGTCAGGAGTGGAGTCGCTAAAATTGATAACGCCTCCAGAGAAAGTCGGGGTGCCTTCCTCGATCGTGATTCCATCCACACCCACGGTGCCGGAGACCGTAACCGTATAGTTGCCGGTCGCATCGGTGCCCGCGCTGAACACGGCGTAATCGCCACCATCCCACCGTGCGGTGGTGGCGGTGCCGGCTGCGCTGGTGGACCAATTGCGATTCGCAGCGGCATTGTTGTTTGCCCAAGTGCCAGAGGGGGAAGCGCCGCCCGCGCCGGCGGTGGAGCTGTTTCTATCCCAATAAACCGTGGTCTGCGCGAAACTTGCGTTGGGGAGACTGAGGGAAATTAACACCAGAAGGGTGGGCAATAGCTTCGTAAGCATTGCTTTGGGGAAAAATAAACTCGGCGGGATTTGCGGCATGCTTCGGTTGTGACATCAGGTTAGACCTATTCTCCGCCGTGCGCAACAGTCGGAATATGCCTATTTTACGTAAGTAATATCACTTACGCAAATTGATCCCTGCCATCAATAAATGAGCATCTCGCCCCCTTACATGAGGTAGCGAAAGCTAGGTAAGCTCAGTTATTGAACCTAAACAACGCGACATCGCCGTCATGGAAGACGTATTCCTTGCCTTCCAAGCGGTATTTGCCCGCTTCGCGGGCGGCGGCGATGCTGCCGAGGCGGGTGAGGTCTTCGTAGCTGACGACTTCCGCCTTGATGAAGCCCTTTTCAAAGTCGG
>JBDNGL010000141.1:0-3444 GCA_041689285.1 Opitutaceae bacterium | reverse complement strand
CGAGCGAGTAGCCGGGGATGCCGTCGAAGTTGTAGAGCCACTCCATTTTCACGAACTCGAGCCCGCCGTCCGTGATGGGCTCGAGCAGAGAGATGACTGCTTTGTGCGCAAGCGGCTTCGGCGCGGCGGTCGGCAGGTTGAAGCGGCAGCGATACGCGTCCACGCAAAAGGTTTCCGCGTGGCCTTTGGGCCAGACGGTCATGCCGCGGTTCGAGAGCATTTCCAGTTTCAGCCCGTCGCTTTCGAAAACTTGTAATTTCTCCGCAAGTTCGTTCGGGCGACCGAGGAACTCGATGAACACATCCACGCCGGTCAGTTCCTTTTTCTCGGTGGCACGAACGTAGGTCGGGGCAACGATTTCGGGCATTCCGGCGGCGGCGGCGTAGCTTGCGGGCTTGAGCTTTTCGGGTGTCTGCCCGAGGCGCGCGACGACGGCGTCGGCGAATTCCTTCGTGCCGACTTTTTCCTTGCTGACGCCGTCTTTGAAAATGTCATAGGTGTGGACGCCGTCCTCGATCGACTTGAGCCAGGCGTTGTGCGCCCGCTCGGCGGCCTCGTACTGGCCGAGGTGAACGAGCATCAGGATCGCGCCAAGGAAAAGTCCCGACGGATTCGCGAGGTTTTGTCCGGCGCGGCGAGGAGCGGAGCCGTGAATGGCCTCGAACATGGCGGCCTCGGTGCCGATGTTCGCGGAGCCCGCGAGGCCAACCGAGCCGGCAATCTGCGCGGCGACGTCGGAAAGGATGTCGCCGTAGAGGTTCGGCATGACGACGACGTCAAAAATCTCGGGCGTGTCGGCGAGCTTGGCAGCGCCGATATCGACGATCCAGTGTTCCTTTTCGATGTCGGGATAGTGCTCGCCGATTTCGTCGAAGACCTTGTGAAAGAGACCGTCGGTCAGCTTCATGATGTTGTCCTTCGTGAAGCAGGTGACTTTTTTGCGGCCGTTGCGGCGTGCGTAGTCAAAGGCGTATTGGACGATCTTTTCCGTGCCGGGCCGCGTGATGAGCTTGAGGCATTGCATCACGTCGATGGTCTGGCGGTGCTCGATGCCACCGTAGACGTCTTCCTCGTTTTCACGCACGATGACCAGGTCCATCTTCGGATGCTTCGTGTCCACGTAAGGATGATACGAGACGCACGGACGGACGTTCGCATAGAGGCCGAGGGCCTTGCGGGTCGTGACGTTGAGGCTCTTGAAGCCGCCACCCTGCGGTGTCGTGATCGGGGCCTTGAGAAATACTTTGGTGCGGCGAAGCGATTCCCATGCGGAAGGATCGATGCCGGCGGAGTTGCCGCGCAGGTATTCCTTCTCACCGATCTCGATGGTTTCAATGTTCAGGCTGGCCCCGGCTTCCTGGATGATGTGCAGGGTGGCGGCCATGATTTCCGGCCCGATGCCGTCGCCGTGAGCTACTGTTATGGTGGCTGGTGTGGTCATAGTTTGGTTCAAAAAATTACGGGCGATAGATTACATGGGGCGACGGTGTTGTCTCCAAATTCCGATCATTTATTGCTGAAAAAGTCCTTTTTCAAGCATTTTGTCTCCCAGGCACTCCGTCTCGCGCCGCTCTCTTCCCGCTAAAGGCGAGGGGCCGGCGGGCATCTGGTTCCCCCGTCGAGGGCCAGTGAGATTGCCGCGCGAATGCACCGTATTGAGGGAAATGGCGGTCATCTCATGCGCGACTGGGCTTTTCGCGCAGCTTCCGGGTGGCGTTGAAGGCCGGCGGGGCGGCTGTGTCGACGATGGAGAGCGACTTCATGAGCCATGGCGCAAACCATGGGTGCGCATTTAGCGCGAGGTCAGCGAGCCTGCATTTCTCCCACGCTCTCCCCCGCGACTTTACTTCAGCTTCTCAATCGCCTCGAGGATATCCCCCGAAGTGATGATGCCGTCGCCGAAGCGCAGGGGCGGTTTGGAGGTGTCGGCGGGATAGAGAAGATAAAAGGGCACTCCCGACCGGCCGAATTCCGCGAGGACTTTGGTGATGCCGGGGTCCTCGTTGGTCCAGTCGGCGGTGACAAATTCGACACGGTTACTGATAGGAATTTGCTTTTGACGCTCCGCGGTGAGTTCCTCGCGGATGGCGTTCTCATCGGCACGGTGACCACCTTCCCGTTCCGACTTCAGGTCAATGCCCCGCCGCTCGGCGACCGCGTCTATACGGTCAGGGTAACCGACAA
This sequence comes from Opitutaceae bacterium, assembly GCA_041689285.1. Taxonomy (GTDB): domain Bacteria; phylum Verrucomicrobiota; class Verrucomicrobiia; order Opitutales; family Opitutaceae; genus UBA2377. Next base: position 1,260 of record JBDNGL010000141.1, on the reverse strand, counting down.
CGACGGCTTCACCGCCGAGGCGAGCCGCGCCGTGACCATCACCGCTGGCAACCTCCCGCCCACCGTCTCGCTCTCCGATCCCGCTGGCGGACCGACCTTCTCCGCCCCGGCAAAGTTCACCGTCATCGCGACCGCCGCGGATTCAGGCGGGTTCATCCGCCAAGTGGACTTCCGGTTGAACGGCGCCCTTGTGCTGATCTCGACCAACTCACCGTACTCGTACTCCATCACCAATGCCCCGCTCGGACAGCACACGTTCACTGCGGTCGCCATCGACAACCTCGGCCTCGCCAGCACCTCGGCGCCGGTGTTCATCACGGTGACGCGTGCGGTCTCGGCACCCCTGAACCTTCAAGTCCTCCACGCGTCCGACTTCGAGGCCGGGATTCCAGCGCTTGAAGACGCCATCGGATTCTCCCGCGTGTTGAACGCCCTCCGCGCCGAGATCACGACGAACACGCTGACACTGAGCTCCGGCGACAACTCCATCCCGGGCCCATTCTTCACCGCCAGCGCCGATCCCGCCGCCCCGTACAATGGCGTCAAGGGTCGTGCAGACATCGCGCTCCTGAATGCCTTCGGTATCCAGGCTTCTGCGGCTGGCAACCACGAGTTCGACGACAATACCCCGCAGTTCGCCTCGATGCTGCGTGCTGACAGCGTGGTCGCTTACGCCGGCACCCTGTTCCCGTACCTGAGCGCGAACCTCGATTTCAACGCAGACTCGAACACCCGTACCCTGATCACTGCCGACGGTCAGGACTGGCGCACGGGCACCAACCGGGTGGCCCGCTCGCCCACCTCCAGCAATACGCCAACGAGTTCGCCCTGGCCACGCAACTGCGCGACGTGGACATCATCATCGCCGGCGGATCCCACACTGTCTTCGCCAAGCCCACCGACCGCCTCCGGGTCGGCGACGCGCGCGCCGAGAACTACCCGGTGACCTTCACTTCTCCGAGCGGCGAACCCGTGCATGTCGTGAATGCAGGAGCAAATTACGAATACGTCGGACGTCTGGTTCTGAGCTTCGACGAGCAGGGCCGCGTACAGACCCTGGATCCTCGCACTGGCATCTACTGACTAGTCCTTTGCATAGGCTACACTTGGTGCGCAGAAAAACGACCTAACGAGGTTAGGCATTAATTTTATCGCAGCAAGGGTTGCGTTGACCCTTTCCTTGAGTGATTCGTTTCGTTTAAGTGGCTTCTTGGCAACACCGTTGGTTTTGGCATGTTGCCAGACAAACTCGTCGGGATT
>JBDNGL010000140.1:0-12638 GCA_041689285.1 Opitutaceae bacterium | reverse complement strand
TGGTAGAGCAGTTGACTCTTAATCAATTGGTTCGGGGTTCGAGTCCCCGGGGAGCCACCATTTTATTTCAACAACGCCGATTAGCGGCGACCGTTCTTTGCACAACTTGGGGTCACAAATGCGGTGTTCCTTGCCGGCGTAGCTCAATGGTAGAGCACCTGTTTTGTAAACAGGCGGTTGCGGGTTCGAATCCCATCGCCGGCTCCACTGTTCACTCGCGCTATTGGGGTTGCGGTGTCCAAGTGCGTGATTCCCCTTTAAGTTTTAAGTAAGCCACTGCCTGGTGGTGTAATGGTAGCACGAACGACTCTGACTCGTTCTGTCTAGGTTCGACTCCTAGCCGGGCAGCCATTTTTCGTAAATTGTCCGCGCTAATTTTTTTTGATTATGTGGGTTGACAGTGCTGATTTCATGACACTTCGTCACGTTCTTTCCCCGATAGAAACCGCTCTCAAAAGTTTCTTCAGCACCCCACTGGTCGAATAAAATTCCACAACAATAATCAGTTTCACCCCAAAGTTGCACGGATTGTGCTAGCGCAGGATATCCAATCGTCGGTTGTCAGATTCAGCCGGACCTAATCCTGTTTTTATTGCCAGTTACGCGGCGAAGTATTCTCAATTCAAGTTCCCCTTCACATTAAACTCTCCACCTAATCACCCAACCTACTATGATTACACTAATGCCGACGTTCGCGCTGCTCATGAACATGACCTTCATGGAGCTCTTCATTGCTGGCGAATACATCATGTGGCCGATTTTGCTGACGTCTTTCATCGGCATCACCGTCATCGTTGAGCGCACCATCTTTATCGTCTCGGAAAACAGCAGTCGCGACCCCGAGCGCGTCGAAAAAATCTTGGAGAAGGTCGAGAATCGCGACGCCGATGGCGCGGTGGCCTTGGGCAAGAACAGCAAGGACTTTGTTGCCCGTGTGTTGGTCTATGCTTTGGAACACCGTCAGCATTCCTTTGCCACCGCTTTGGTGCGCGCCTCTAATCGTGAGCTCACCCGTTTCCAGCAGGGCCTGCCCACGCTCGATGCCATTATCCCAATCGCCCAGCTACTCGGTCTTTTGGGCACGGTTACCGGTATGATGCGTGTGTTCGGTGCCTTGGGTGAAGGCGATATCGCCGCCAATGCCGGCGCCATCACCGGTGGTGTAGCCGAAGCGTTAATCGCCGTGGCCGCCGGTCTCGCCATCGCCATCGCTGCTATGTTGCCCTTCAATTACCTCACCACTCGTGCGGAACTCGCTAAACAGGAGCTGTCCGATGCTGCAACCGCGCTTGAGATGATCCTCCACAAGCAAGAGGGTAGCGAGGTTGCCAAGTAATTCAGTCCGGCAATCTTTAATCCCAATCACCCTGCAACATGACTGGTGGCAGCCCAGGCGGTGGCCCGAAGAAAGCGCGCATTGAGATCATCCCTCTCATTGACGTTATTTTCTTCCTGCTGGCCACCTTCATTCTTTTCACCCTCTCCCTGAACACCACTGGTGGACTCCGGGTTGACCTGCCCCGGGCAGAAACAAGCAAACCGCGAGATCCTTCTGGCGCGGTAACCATCACCGTGACGGCGGAAGGCACCATTGCTTGGAATAAGGATCCTGTAACCTTGGATGAGTTTCTGATCAGGTTGCAGACCTACAAAGCCAGCGAACCCAACCCGAAAATTCTGATTAACGGCGACGAAGCCGCGTATTTCAGCCAGGCAATCTACGTCTTCGACGAGGTTCGTAAATCTGGCATCAACAAGATATTGATCGAGACCCGATTGAAGCAAAATCAGGTCAACTGATCAAAAACTTCCCACCCTCTAGAATTTACGTCCATGACAGGAAAAATTTTTCCAGCCAAAGCGCCGCCCAAACAGGCCCGCATTGAGATTATTCCACTCATTGATGTTATCTTCTTTCTGTTGGCTACTTTCATTCTCTTCACACTTTCGTTGGATAAAATCAATTCGCTGGAGGTTCAACTACCTCAAGCCGTGCCGCCGCAGGGAGGACCTCCGCCGGATGAAGATGAAACCGTAACCCTTCAGGTGTCAGATCAGGGCTCAGTCTATTGGAACCGTGAGCTAATCAATATTTCTGAAGTCACGCCCCGTCTGCAAAATCACAAAAATCAATTCCCAAACGCCCGCGTCTTGATTGCCACAGACGACCGGGCGCGTTATGCGATGGGCATCGAAGTGTTGGATAAAGTCCGCAAAGAGGGCATTGTGGCGGTTTCAGTTGAAACCCGCGTTCGGCCCACGGGCCGTTAATCAGATATACAGCAACTTATTAAAATATAATGAGCAGGGATCTCATCATCGGTATAATCGTTTCGGGCCTCCTTCACGGCGGGTTCTTCGCTAGCTCCTACTTCGAAGTCGATGAAAAGGTCGTGGCTGTGGCGGAGGAAGAGACTACGATTGAGCTTATGCCGATGCCCGATCTCGACATTGAAGAACCGGACGTTATCACAGATGATCAGGAGCCCGCGGAGGCGATTGAGTTCGCTCCTCCCACCCAAGCGGATGTGCCGCAGATTCCTACGCCCGATTCTTTTGTGCAGCCCTTGCAGCCACCTCCGCCAGAAGGTCTCAAGCCGGTCGCTGGGGTCATTTCAATTCCGCAAAGCCGGGTCTCAGGCCTTGGTAAGGGTATAGAAGTATTTGACATTAACACACTGGATCAGCGGCCGGTTCCTCGGGTGCAGATCCAACCGCAGTATCCGTTTGAAATGCGTCGTGCTGGAATCGAAGGCGAAGTCGTGGTAGAGTTCATTGTCGATACCAATGGCGATGTGCGGAATCCGTTTGTCTTGCGTTCCACGCAACGTGAATTTGAAGCGGCCGCAATCCAAGCCGTCAGCAAATGGAGGTTTCGGCCAGGTCGCCGTGGGGGTCGCGACGTGAACACCAGCCGGGTGCAGCAGCTCTTCAGCTTTAAAATCAACGAGTAAACGATGCGCACTGATTACACACTCAAACGGCTTAATTTCCGCCCTTTGGCTTTTGTTTGCCTGTGCGCACTTTTGTTCGCCATAGTCTTGCCCTTGCAGGCCCAAGGCACGGCTCGTGAGTTTCAATTGTCTGAGCGTGTCGGCAATGAATTATCCAAACTGCAGCCTTTCATTGATGCTCAAAACTGGAGTGGGGCGCTACAATTCATCGGCACTTTAGTTGCAGTGGCCCCACCGAACAGCTATGATCTGGCCGTCTTAAACGATATCTTAGGGAAAATTTATCTGCAAAAGGGCGATTACGCCGGCGCCCTTGCACCGATGGAGACCGCCTTGCGCCTATCTGACACCTATGGCTACCTAGAAGGTCGCGGGGCGGACGCCTTGGTGGACTATCTCTCCAAGATATATTACTCCGAAGGCACTTCGGCGAAGTCGCCTGCGGTTCAGCAGCAGTATCTCACGAGGGCCACCACCTACATCAAGCGCCTGATTGATGCATCGCCCAAGCCCAATCTGGACAATGTCCTTTTCTATACGACTTTGCTCTACAACCGCGCTGTTATAAATCCTGAGCAAGTCAATGTCGAGCTACTCAAGCTCACGATTCAAGAAGCGGAAAAGGCGTTGTTATTATCCCCGCGACCAAAGGAAAATTTCTACTTGATCCTGCTGTCGTCATTGCAGCAGCTCAACGATTTCAAGCGGACTGCGGAATACTATGAATTGATGGTCAAGCAGTATCCTTCCAATCGCACTTATTGGCAGCAACTCACGGCGATCTACAATACCTTGGCGCAAGAAGCCAAGGATGACCGTGTCGTGCAGTCTTACAATTTACGCAGTATCATCACGATGGAACGAGCGCAGGCCTTGGGGTTCCTGAATACTCCCCGGGATAATTTCAATTTAGTGGGTATCTATTTCAATATTGGCCAATTTGCCCAGGCGACCGAATTGCTTTACGCAGGACTTAAAAATGGCGGCATTGAGTCCACCCAGAAAAACTGGGAGTTGCTGGCCTATTCCTACCAGCAGATCAATCGTGAGAATCAGGCCGTCGAAGTCTTGCTTGAGGCCGGTAAGCTGTTCCCCAAGACCGGTCAGCTGGATTTCCAAATCGCCCAAATCTATTACTCACTGGACCGCTACAATGATGCCTATCGGCACTTTCGCCTAGCGGTGGACAAGGGTGAGCTGGATCGACCCTTGGCAGTGTATTCCTTCCTTTCCTATCTTTGCTACGAACTCGGTAAACTTGAGGAAGCCCTCGAGGTTATCGCCGAAGCGATGAAGCTGCCGGGTGCCAGTGAAGATCAACAAATGCTGCGGTTGCGCGGCGCTATCGAGGACGCTCTGACCCAGCGTGAGGCAGCCAAAGCCCAAGCGGATTCGCGGTCATGAGCTGATTGCCGACTAACACAAAATTTACATATGAAAAAAGCCTACGTCATTTTCCCGTTTCTGGGCCTGATTATTTTCATTGGTATCTGGTGGAATTACCACACCGACTATAAGGAACGTGCCCAACAAAAGATCGTGCAGGCACGCGCCGAGTTTGACGGCCGCCGGCTGCAGGAAGCCCGTGATCGTGAGGTTGCGATCAAGGATGCATTGGCCGCTCAGGAAATCCGCCGTCAAGAGCGCGCGGTGAAGGAAGCCCAAGATATTGCCGATAAAGAGGCGCGGCAATTGGCTGAAGAGAACGAAAGAAAGTCAGCTCGGGAAAAACAAAAATTTTCCACACAGGTCGACCGTCTTTCGAAGGATATTGAGACTGAAAAAGTGGCCATGGCTGCTTTGGAGGAACAGAAACGCAAAGCGGCGGTGGACTTGGGCATGCTCCGGGAATATGTCCGCTTGGCGCAGGCCAATGAGAAGGCCCTCCTTACGACCCTTGACCGAATTGCCGCAGCCGATGCCGCCCGCGCGGCCGCAGAAGCAGCGGCAGCTGCAGCTGCAAAGAAATAATAAATTTTTACACCTTCACACCTATGAAAAAGTGGTTATATCTGATCGTTCCATCAGTTCTTCTGGTCGTTTTTCTCTTCTTCTTTTTCGCGCACCGGGAGGACGCCCGTGAACGTGACATCCAGCGCAAGGCAGAGATAGCTCTGCGTGAGGCCGAGGAGACTGCGCGCAAAGCGGAGATTGAGCAAAAAGCACGCGATGACGCGGAGCGCCGTGCGGCAGATCGTTTGGCGGCCGAATTGCAAAAAGAGGCGGATCGGATTTCCCGCTGGGAAGAGGCTGGCCGCAGAGTCCTAGAGGCCACTGATCGCAATAATGCTGAGGCTGACGCTTTTGCCAAAAAAGCAGCTCAGGCAGAAATCGAACTCGATGGGCTTCGCCAAGCCAAGGCCAAGCTTAATGCAGACGTGTTGACCCTCAACAAGCAGGTTGAAACGTCGCTGATCGATCAACGGACGGCTGAACTCCAGACCCAACGGATCGTTCAGATGATTGCCAATCGTGCTGCTGAAAGCTCACTAACCAGGCCACCCACTTTGCCTGCTGCCGGTCGCTGATTGACCGTAACTCTGGTTAAATTTCAAACCGGCTTGGATACACTCCTAGCCGTTTTTTGGTGGTTAGATGTTCACAATTTCATGCTGGGCTAATTATTTTGTTTGCGATGCCAATTAGTCCTGCATTTGCTTCGCATTCCCCCAGCTTCAGGGGTGTCTGGCAAATGTATCGGGGCGTAGCTTAGCCTGGTAGAGCGCTACGTTCGGGACGTAGAGGTCGTCAGTTCGAATCTGACCGCCCCGACCATTTGCACCGTTTTATTGGACTTTTGTCCCACTGATTACCTTCGCTGTAAGTTTGCCCTTGCCAAGGTTGGTCGCACGCTCTGTTTTCGAAAGTTCCATCCATGCAAAAGACCAAAAAGTCCGTTGCCAAGCGCTTCAAGCTGACCGCCACAGGCAAGCTGTTGCACCGTTCGCCCGGGACCCGGCACATCGCCAGCACTAAGTCCTCCAAGCAGAAACGGCGCCTCGGTAAGGCCAAAGTGTTGTCGGAAACGCATACGCCGCCTCTCAAGCGGTGTCTGCCATTCGGCCTTTGATCAGCCCTGCGCAAATACATAAACTTCGCCAGGCGAGTGAAATCCTAAGCCGACTCGCCGGCGACTAACCTATAAAGGAAAAACTAACATGGCTCGTGCAACCAACTCCCCCGCCTCGCGCAAGCGACACAAGAAAGTCCTGAAATACGCCAAAGGCTATTTCGGCAACAAATCCAAGCTCTTCCGCTATGCGAAAGACGCTGTCCAACACGCTTGGCAATACGCCTACGCAGCCCGTCGCAAGAAGAAGGGCGATCGCCGTTCCCTCTGGATCGTGCGTCTCAATGCCGCGTGTCGTAGTGCAGGCATCAGCTACAGCCGCTTCATCGAAGGACTGAAGGCGGCGAATATCGAGCTCGACCGCAAGATCCTGTCCGACATCGCGATTCGCGACGAGGTGGCTTTTGCCGCTTTGGTCAAGCAAGCTCAGGACGCGTTGAAGACCAAGGCCGTCAGCAAGGCCTAAGCTCTGACAAACGCGAGCCGGGTTAAGGCTCGTCCCTGTCTGTCTCTCCGGAGGACGGGCCTCATACCGAGGTTCCGTCCTCTTCGTTTTTCTTCGCGTCCCTTCCGCTCACCGATTCAACTGCCTTTGCATGCAAGCCACCCTTTTAGCCCTCGTCACCAAGGCCGCGGCCGAATTCGCCGGTTTGAAAGCCCGGCCGGAATTTGAAGCCGCCAAGGCACGCTACGTTGGTCCCAATGGTGAGCTCACCGCGTTGATGAAGCAGATGGGGGCGGTGCCGAAAGAGCAGCGCCCCGCCATGGGCAAACTGATGAACGAAACCAAGGGCCGCCTCCAGTCGCTCCTAGACGCTGCGTTGACCCAGATTGAATCCGCTGAAATGCAGGCCCAGCTCGGTCCTGCCATCGATCCCACGTTGCCGGCCCCCGATGCCGGTCCTGGCACTTACCATCCGCTGACCTTGGTTCGCGAGGAGATGAGCCGGATTCTGCGCAAGGTGGGCTTCACGGTGGCAGATGGCCCGGAAGTGGAGACTGAGTTTTATTGCTTCGACGCCCTCAACACGCCGGCAGATCACCCTGCGCGTGATGCGCAGGACACGTTTTATCTGCCCGAGACCGCCCGGTTCGCGAATGTCACCAAAAAGAATCCAGACGAAAAATACCTGCTGCGCACGCATACCTCTTCCGTGCAAATCCGGACGATGCTCAAGGGGCCGCCGCCGATTCGCATCGTTTCGCCCGGTCGCGTGTATCGCCGCGATACGACGGATGCCACCCATTCAGCTAACTTTCATCAGCTGGAGTGCCTCTATGTGGACAAGAACGTAACTGTCCGCGACCTGAAGGCGCTGCTTGATTACATCTTCGAATCGCTGCTGGGCAAAGACACCAAGACGCGTTTTCGACCGCACTATTTCAGTTACACGGAGCCCAGCTTCGAGGTCGATCTCAGCGCCAAGCACCTGCCGAAAGTCAGGAAGGAATGGATTGAGATCGGCGGCTGCGGCATGGTGGATCCCACGGTGTTTGCCGCCGTGGGTTATGATCCCGAAGTCTGGACCGGCTATGCGTTCGGCATGGGTCTGGAACGACTCGCGATGCTGCTCTACGGCATCGATGACATTCGTTATTTTTACCAAAACGACCTGCGTTTTTTGAAGCAGTTCGCCTGAGGACTTTCCGATGAAGATTTCGCTGAATTGGTTGCAAGACTACGTGCGGCTCGACGCTCCGGTGGATGAAATCTGCCGCGCGATCACTTTTCTCGGCTTCGAAGTCGAGCAGGTTATCCGCACGGGCGCGCCGCAATTATCGCAGGTTGTGGTTGGAGAGGTGCTCGTGCGCGACAAACACCCGAATGCTGACAAGCTCTCTGTGTGTCAGGTGGACATCGGTTCCGCTGGTGGAGTGAAGACCATCGTGTGTGGCGCCCAGAACTACAAGGTGGGCGACCGAGTGCCCGTGGCGTTGCCCGGGGCGACTTTACCCGGGGATTTTGTCATCAAGCAATCGACGATCCGTGGGCAGTCGTCCGACGGCATGATGTGTTCAGCCAAGGAACTTGGCGTGGCTGAGGATGCTGCCGGTCTGCTCATACTTGATGGCCGACCAACACTTGGCACGCCAATCAATGCAGTGCTGCCACTAGGCGACGTGGTGTTTGACATCGAGATTACGCCTAATCGGCCGGATTGTCTTTCCCATCTGGGCATCGCGCGCGAACTCGCGGCATGGTTTCGGCAGGAGTTGGTTTACCCGCAGGAAAAATTCCGGGGTGACACCGGTGCCACGACGCGCACTGATCTGTTAGCAGCCGTGCAGGTTGAAGCGGCGGAAGACTGTCCGTTCTATACGGCTCATATTATAGCCGGGGTAAAAATCGGCCCGAGCCCGACTTGGATGCAGCAACGACTCGCTGCCGTTGGACTGCGGCCTATCAATAATCTCGTCGATATCGGAAACTATGTGATGCTGGAATACGGCCAGCCGATGCACGCTTTCGATGCCACGAAACTGGGCGGTAGTCGCATCACGGTGCGCCGGGCGAAGGACGGGGAGAAGATCACCACGCTCGATGGCAAAGAGCGCCTGCTTAACAGTCGCATGCTGGTCATCGCGGATGCAGTGAAGCCCGTGGTGATCGCAGGAATCATGGGCGGGGAAAATTCCGGCGTCAGTGAACGCACCAGCGATATTGTGTTGGAGGTCGCTCACTTCAAGCGCCAGTCGGTCCGCTGGACTTCCAAACGGCTCGGGCTTTCATCTGACTCTTGCTATCGCTACGAGCGCGGGGTGGATCCCCACATGGCATTGGAGGCGGCTTACCGTGCCATTGACCTGATCCTCGAACATGCCGGTGGTCGGGTGGTCGGTCCGGCTTACAAGGTGGGCAGCGCAGCCCCTTGGCAGCGTGAAATTGTCGTCACCCACGACTACATTTGTGAAAAGCTTGGTTTCGATATTCCCGACTCGGAAATGGAAACCGCGTTCCAAGCCTTGGAACTCACGATCAGTCGCGAAGAGCCCACGCCCAATCGCGGCACGGCTTGGACGGTGAGCATCCCGAGTTGGCGTGATGATCTTGATCGCCCGATTGATCTGGTTGAGGAAGTCTTGCGCATTTACGGCACGGAAAAAATCCCGGTCACCACGGTCTCGACACCGGGCCTCGTCGGCGATGACGACCCGGTGGTGCTTTTCAATCGTCGGGTGACGGACTATCTGGTCGGGCATGATTTCCACGAATGCGTGAATTACACGCTGCGGCCGGTAGCGGAGCTCAAGGGTTGGGTCTCCGCGACCGCTGCGGCCGAACTGGCGTTGGCCAATCCCTTCGTGGAGGATCAGTCCCACCTCCGGCCAACTTTGATTTTAGGCCTGTTGGCGACGCTCAAGCTCAATCAATCGCGCGGGGTGGCGGCGATCCGGCTATGTGAAACCGGCCGGGTGTTTATTGAACGTAATGGACACAACATTGAGTGTGCGGCCGTGGCCTTTGTGATGGCCGAGGACAAGGAGCGGCAGTGGCACCGGCGTGAGCCGGCGGATTTTTATAGCGTGAAGCACCATGTGACGGTGCTGGCGGGGGTCGCCGGCATTGATCTCTCGCGTCAGCCACTGGTGCCTGTCTCCGGCTCGTATTATGGTTGGCAGGATGGTCAGTCTGCCGCCGCCGGCGAGATGGCGCAGGGCTGGGACGCGCGCTTTGGCTTGCTGAATCTTGCCATGGTCAAGGCCCTCGGGGTTGAAGGGAAAGTCTATGCGGGCATCTTCGTCATGTTGCCGGAAAAAATCAGCGGCGGGCTGGGGCGCAGGCGCTATGCGGATTTCAGCCTGCAGCCTGCCGCGTGGCGTGATCTTGCCGTAGTCGTCGACGTTTCGGTCCAAGCCGATGAGGTCCGCAAAACCCTAGCTAAGATTGCGCGGGCGGCAGTGGGAAGCAGCTTCACCTTGGAGAGCGTCAGGGTGTTTGACGTTTACCAAGGTACCGGTCTGCCAGAAAGCAAAAAGAGCCTGGCCTTCAACCTCACGTTCCGGGCAACTGATCGCACGCTCACCGATGCGGAAGTAAACCCGGTGTTTCAAAAAATTCAGGACGAACTGACCGCGACCACCGGCTACGGTATTCGCAAGTAAGCACCGCCAGTATCACTCCACGATGTCCGCCTCGCCCCAACTTGATATTGATCATGTGGCCAAACTCGCCCGACTAGCACTGACACCCGCTGAGCGGGTTGCCTACGCACGCCAATTGGGCGATGTGCTGCACCATATCGAGCAACTTGGAAAAGTGGATGTCAGTGCAGTTGAGCCAACCGCTCATGCCTGTCCGTTGCACAATGTTTGGGCCGAGGACGAACCGCAGGCCGGTTTGACGGTGGCCGCGGCCTTGCGTAACGCACCGGCGCAACGGCAGAACATGGTGTTGGTGCCCAAGGTAGTGGAGTAATCCTCTGATGGCCGACGAAGTTTGCTTTCAATCCATTGCCACCTTGGCGCCAAGGCTGGCCAAGAGGGAATTATCCGCAGTTGGGTTGATGCAGGCGATCATGGCCCGCACCCGGACGGTGGAGCCGGTGATCAAGGCCTTTAATTCCCGTGATGAAGCCGATGCCTTGGCGCAAGCGGAGGCCTCCGACGCGCGCCGGGCGGCGGGGCGCGCGAAGGGACCGCTTGATGGCATCCCGATCGGCCTAAAGGATGTGATTGCGGTGCAGGACCAGCCGATGACCGCTTCCAGTCGGATATTGGCCAATTTTGTTTCGCCTTACGATGCCACGGTGGCGTGCCGACTCAAAAACGCCGGCGCGGTCTTGTGGGGGCGGCTTAATCTCGACGAATTTGCGATGGGTTCCTCGACGGAAAATTCTGCGTTTGGCCCGACATGCAATCCTTGGGACGTCAGCCGGGTGCCGGGCGGATCTTCCGGGGGAAGTGCCGCCGCTTTGGCGGCCGGTGAAGCTATCGCGACATTGGGTTCCGATACGGGTGGTTCGATTCGCCAGCCAGCGGCTTTTTGCGGGGTAGTCGGGCTCAAGCCCAGCTATGGTTTGGTTTCGCGCTATGGGTTGGTCGCCTTTGCCTCTTCGCTCGATCAGATTGGACCCTTAACCCGGACGGTGGAAGATGCCGCCATCATGCTCGGTGCCTTGGCCGGGCACGACCCACTGGACTCCACCTCAGTCCGGGCGGAAATACCTGATTATCACATGGCCCTTCGTGCCAAGCAGCGGCCTTGGCGCTTGGGCATCCCGCAGGAATATTTCGGCGAGGGACTCGACCCGGAAGTCGCGGCAGCAGTCCAGCAAGCGATTGCATTTTATGAGGCGCAGGGGTGCGAGATCTGCGAGGTATCCCTGCCGCATACCCAATACTGTCTCGACACCTATTACATCATCGCGACCGCCGAGGCTTCGTCCAACCTCGCCCGCTACGATGGTATTCGATACGGCCATCGGACCAAGGAAACCGTTGATTTAGTTGAACTGTACTCAAAATCGCGGGCCGAGGGTTTTGGTGCCGAGGTCAAGCGCCGCATCATTCTCGGCACCTACGTGCTCTCGAGCGGTTACTACGACGCCTATTATCTGCGCGCGCAGAAAGTCCGCACGCTCATCCGGCAGGATTTTCTCAACGCCTTCACGCAAGTGGATGCACTGCTCACACCGACGTCGCCGGTGCCGGCTTTCAAGCTCGGCGAAAAATCCGATCCGTTGGCGATGTATCTCTGCGACATCTATACTATCGGGGTAAATCTCGCCGGTTTGCCCGGCATCAGCATACCCTGCGGATTCACCGGCAGCGGTTTACCGATCGGCTTGCAACTCATCGGCCAGCCATTTCAGGAGGCGGCCCTTCTGCGCATCGCCCAAGCCTATGAGCAAGGCCACGACTGGCACCGTCGGCATCCCCAACTTTGATGAATTACGAAGCTGTCATCGGTCTGGAGGTTCACGTGCAGATAAAGACCCGCTCGAAGATGTTTTCGCGCGTGGCGGCAGGCTACGGCCATGAACCCAACACGTTGACCGATCCGGTCGTGTGGGCATTGCCCGGCGTGCTGCCCGTCATGAACAAGGCCGCGCTCGACGCCGTCATCAAGGCCGGGCTGATGCTGGGCTGCGAGATCGCTCCGGTTTGCAAGTGGGACCGCAAGCAATACTTCTATCCCGACTCGCCGAAAAACTACCAGATCTCCCAGTACGACCAACCCATTTGCCGGGGTGGCGCGATGGAGATCGAATTACCCGGTGTCGCCCGCAATGTGATGGGTGATCACAAGCATATCCCGCTCACGCGCATCCATCTTGAGGAAGACGTGGGCAAATTGAATCACGGGGCCAGTGAATCACTCGTGGATTATAACCGGGCCGGCACGCCTTTGATGGAAATCGTTTCCGAGCCCGCACTGCGCAGTGCGGTTGAGGCTTTCGCCTATCTGACGGCTTTGCGGGCGATCATGGTCCAAGGTGGAATTTCAGACTGTGACATGGAAAAGGGGCAACTGCGTTGCGACGCCAATATTTCCATTCGTCCGGTCGGTGAAGCCAAATTGGGGGTCAAGGTCGAGTTAAAGAATCTCAACTCAATCGCGTTTGTGCGCGACGGCATCGAGCACGAGATCAAACGGCAGAACGCAGTATTAG
>JBDNGL010000139.1:0-6010 GCA_041689285.1 Opitutaceae bacterium | reverse complement strand
TCACCGTAAATTAAAAAACACCCTCATGCGCGCTGAAACGCCGCGCAAAGGTGCGCTGGATCACCGTCTCCGCCGTCTGTGGCGACCGCAGATTGTGCAGGGGTGCCTGCACCGGAGTCGTCGCAGCCACGCCCGCCTGCACCTCCAAGGCGACGTTGCCGGCGACGGGGTGTGCTATCGCCAACACCAGTCTTCCGAGGGCACCCACCGGCAGTGTCACCACATATTCGTGCACGCTGAACCCACCACCGTCCACCCAAACCCGCTGCTGACCGGCTGCGCGCAGTTCCACCGGCCAATGCCGGCTGGCATCCGCTGATAGCTTCCCGACCAGCACCGCTGACAAGGTCACCTCAGTGGCAATCGTGGCCGGATTCAGCACAACCAAATCGAGCCTGAACTCAGCCCCTTCGTCGACTACATCAACTGGCACCGCCAAAGTGTAGACAACTGCAGAGCAATTAAGCGCCAGCCAAACCCAACCCAATACGAGCGTGAGCCAACGGTTCGAGTTCATTTCCGGGAGATACGCACAGTCGCCAACACTGCCAATTCGATACTGCCATCGGCTGCAAACTCGCACCCTCGTCCATGCGTGTCGTGATGACTCAGACCGGTGATTGTTTTTTTGACCGCACGGGCAGCAGGTATTACCACCACCGGCGACGCCGTTTTTCCAGTGATTCCTGAATCTGGTTTCGTAAGGTGGCATCCGCCCTATAGCCGCTCAGCAGTGCGTTCCAATCCTCGTCGGCAAAGCAGCAGTTGGCCTCGCGCTGTCCCAGTTTGTCGATTGACCGCCGGAAACGCGCGAGATTAGCCGCCTGCCAGCCACCCGCCTCCACGATTTTCGCCTTATCGAAATCAATCAGATAAAACCTACCCTGCTCATCGCGCAGCACATTGCTCACATTGATGTCATCGTGCCTCACCCCGTGCCGATGAAAACGCTCGAGTAATTCGCCGATACAGCGCCAGTCACCGGTCGTGACGCGACCCTGCTTGAGCAAAGCGCCCAGCGGCATGCTGGCCTCGATTCGCTCCGTGATCAGATCGCCAGTGTAGACCAGTCCCGAACGCACCACGCGGGCGCCGATCGGTCGCGGCACCGGCAAGCCCCGCTCGCGCAGCGTTGTCAACAGGTGCCACTCCCGCCACGGCCGACTGTTTTTCAAGCCCGGCCAAAAATAGCATTCCCGATTGAACCGCGCCATCCAGCCACCCCGCAAATAGCGCCGCAAAGCCCACACCGTATCGCCTACTTGGGTGAAAAATACCGTCCCGCGCCCCTGCGCCGAATCGACAATCGCTTTCCGTCGCTGCCACCACTCCGGCTTGAAGTGATCTTCCGTCAGTTCCGGTTCGGTCTTTTGATCGAACAACAGAAAGGCTTCGGCTGAACGGGGCATGTGCTTGGTGAGTAGGGGTGGGGATCGCGCCGATACAGACCCGCTGCATCGCCGTTATTTTATTACCAGTGGGTCAATACCTACCTCGGCAAGACTGCAAGCGCAACCCTGCTGAATCTATCTCGGAGCGTCGGCCGATTTCGTCCGATATTGGCGGTGTTGTCCGGAGCGACGGTGCTGCTGCCAAGCCAGCTCATAGCCCAGCCCGCCCAGCCATTCATGCATCGAATCGCTATCGGCATCTGATCGCGTCCGCCTTTGGCATGAATTTCCATCAACAGTTCGCGCGGCTTACCCGTCACCAACAAACCCTCCATGCCGGCAAGCACCTCGCCTCCTGCACCTTCCACGTCAATCTTGACGGACAACAGGCACCTGTCCCGAGGCCTGGCAAAACTCGTCGCCGTCGCCAACTAGCTGTGGATCGTGTCCTTCTCCCCGTCAGCCGCGACGATCAAATGCCGTCCGTCACCTGCGGCACCCGCACAAACAGCGCCGCCGCACCATCGGTTCGACCCATCGCCATCTGAAGAGACGTGACACTCTCCTGCACCCCATTGAGTCGGGTATTGCCTGCCAGTGCGTCAAAATTCCTCGGCTTGGGTTAGAAGATCACCTGCCGTTCCGGGCGATCCGGCAGGTAGCACTGGCCCGGCACGATCCCGGTTACAGCCAGGCGGCAGCAATTCTCCCGCCGCGATTCCCGCCGGGTTGCTGTTGCCGTATCGGTGGAAGATTTCATGGGAGGCATGTCGCCATGGGCCGAAACTGCGTCGGCCAACAGGAGGCATAAAATACCGCTGCGTGCGAAAAGAAATCTATCCGCCACCCCGAATATATCTGCCTTTGCCTGCCCAGCCCTTTGTGCTTTCCTTCCGGTTTCATGATCGCAGTCCGTAATCTCACCCGCGTCTTTCGCACCTATAAGAAAAAGCCCGGCTTCTGGGGTGGCGTGCAAGGCCTGTTCAGCCGTCACTTCGTCGATACGGCTGCCGCCAAGGATATCTCCTTTGATATCGCTGAGGGTGAGTTTGTCGGCTTCCTCGGTCCCAACGGCGCGGGCAAGACCACCACCCTCAAGATGCTTTCCGGGCTCATCTACCCGACCAGCGGGACCGCTCGTGTGGCCGGCTTCGATCCCACCAAGCGCGAGAATGCCTACCGCCGTCTCTTCGCGCTCGTTCTCGGCCAGAAGAACCAGCTCTGGTGGGACCTCCCCGCGATCGAATCCTTCAACCTCCTTCGCGCCATCTACGGCCGGCCTAAAAATGAGTGGCAGGAGACGCTCGACGAGCTCGTCGATCTCCTCACCGTGCGCGAAAAACTCAATGTCATGGTGCGCGAGCTCTCGCTCGGCGAACGCATGAAGATGGAGCTCATCGCCGCCCTGCTCCACCGCCCCCGCGTGCTGTTTCTCGACGAGCCCACCATCGGCCTCGACGTCATCTCCCAAAAATCCGTCCGCCAGTTTCTCCGCGACTACAACCGCAAGCACCGCGTCACCATTCTCCTCACCAGCCACTATATGGCCGATATCAAGGAGCTCTGCGAGCGCGTCATCGTCATTCACAAGGGCGAGAAAATCTACGACGGCGCGCTCGATCGCCTTGAAAATGCCGGCGGTGCCCGCAAGCGCATCATCACTTTCGTCCCCGGCACAGCCGACGCGTTTCCGG
This sequence comes from Opitutaceae bacterium, assembly GCA_041689285.1. GTDB lineage: Bacteria > Verrucomicrobiota > Verrucomicrobiia > Opitutales > Opitutaceae > UBA2377. The sequence goes on along the minus strand of JBDNGL010000139.1, from coordinate 2,925 downwards.
AAAAATGGCAGTCGGCCCATGGCCACACTCAGCGCGGTGACGACGGCAAATTCACCGTGCGCGTCGCCGGCGATAAAGTCGTGGCTGTCTCCCAAGAAATCCTGACCGCCGGCCCCGTGGCCGACATCACCATTGAGGAAGTCCCGCTCGAAGACGTCATCGCCGAACTGTTCAACACCCGAAACTAGCAAAACCGGCCAACGATGACCGTTTATAGTCCATACCGTTCGTGCAGAACGGCCACCGAGGTCAGGAAGAGGAGCATAGGATCAAACGGGGCGCGCTCGGGACCCTTCAGGGTCCGCAACTGATCGAGAAATTTCAGCAACGCGCCATGGTCAAAAAAGGGCAGGTTCGCCACCGCCCGGCTGCGCAGGGTGTCCTGCACCAGCGCGAACATCGGGCTGTCCTCCTGCAGCACCGAAGGCGGTGCCAGAAAGGGCCGCTTGCGACCCGCATAAACCTCAGCGGAGACAAAGGGACGCAACGCCTCGCGCAGCACCCATTTCTCCCGGCCGTCCCGCAGCATGAGCGCGTCGGGCAGCGCACGCGCGAATTCGAACAGCTTGTGATCAATGAACGGGAGGCGTTGCTCCACCGCACTGGCCATATCGAGCCGTTCTGCCCCGAGCACGTAGTTGGCAAACCCCGTGCGCATCCACAGGTTCAACACCTGCTTAATGGGTTCGCGGCCATCGAGCGAGCGCGCGACATCATAGCGTCTAAAAAACGCCAGCAAGGGATCTTCGGTGGCGGCGCGCCGAGTGAAATCCGGATCCAACAACTGGCGCGTCAATGCGAGTTTTCCCGCCAAGTGACCGATCATGAGTTCAGGATAACCCAGCGCACGCGCCTGGGCCGTGAGTTTCGGCAACGCCTCGGCCATGAGCGCGGCGTCCGGCGTAGCGGCAGCGAGCAAACGCAAGATCGGCTCCGGCCAGTTAACGGCCGCCGGTGCTTCCGCCCCCACACCCAGCGCCCGCTCGCAAAAACGATAGCCGGCGCACAGTTCGTCCGCCCCCTCTCCTGCCAGCACGACCTTGATGCCCTCGGCTTTCACCGCACGGCTCAGCAAGTAACGCGCCGCCCCATGCGCATTGTATTGCACGCCTTCAGCACACCACACCGCGTCGGCGAAATTCGCGGCGAAATCCGCATTCGTCACCCGGATCGGGTGAAACTGCGCCCCATACTCCGCGCTACTCCGGCCCGCGACCGCGCTCTCGTCAAAGGCCGCATGATCAAACGCGATGGTAAAGGTCTTGATCGGGCCGGTGGTATATTTGCGCGCCAGTCCGAGCGCGGCGGAGGAATCCAGCCCGCCGCTAAGCAGGCAGCCGACGGGCACATCGGCACGGAGTCGCACCCGCACGGCCTCATCCGCCTGCGCCCGCAGTTCATTGATCCAATCCGTTTCACTGCGCACGGGCGCGGGGTCCGTCACCCGCGGATAGTCAAGTTCCCAGTAGGGCTCAACACGCAGGTCCGTGCGCGTGGCTATCAGACAATGGCCGGGCGGCACCTGCCGCACGCCTTCAAAAAGACAACGATCAGGCGCAACGCCGGCGAAGATTGTTTGGGCCATCGCCTCGTGATCCCATCTCAGCGGATAGCCGGCGGCACCCAACGCCTTCACCTCGGAGGCCAGCAGGAGCACCCCCGCGTGCACGGCATAGAAGAGCGGCTTGATGCCGAAGCGATCCCGCGCGGCGAAGAGGCGGTCCCGGGTCTCATCCCAAATGATAAAGGCAAATTCGCCGCGCAATTGCGCCAGGCAGTCGCGACCGTGCTCCTCATAAAGATGGAGCGCGATCTCCGAGTCTGAACGCGTGCTGAACCGATGGCCTTTGGCTTCGAGTTCGCCGCGGATGCGCTCAAAATCATAAAACTCACCGTTGACCACGAGGTGACAGGAACCGTCCTCGTTGACCATTGGCTGATCCCCGGTCGCAAGATCCATGATGCTGAGGCGCGTATGTCCGAGCCCAACCGAGCGCGCCGGATTGGTCCAACTGGTTTGCGCGTCCGGGCCCCGGTGCTTGAGGCGCTGCACCGCCGCCTGCACGGCATCCGCCGCAATGGGTGCCTGACGAGAAACCATGCCAAATATGCCGCACATATCAGATTAGGCCCGCCGTGGGAAATCGGCGGCGCAGTTCCACAAACACCGGCTCGATCAAGGCGGCGAGCGCAGCGATATTCCCCTCAACCGTGCCTTCGGGCGCAAGACCCAAAACCCCGGCGCGAATCTCGGCCGTCGCTTCCGTTGCCAGCACTTGACGCACTACTCGCAGGCTCGCAAGCGTGTGCGCTTGACGCGCGCCGCAGTCGAGTCCGCGCGTCGCCACATACGCCAACCGCAGCGCGGCAAAACGCTGGGCATCGATCAGGAAGCCGGCCGCCAGTCGCTCGCCCCGTGCGAGCAGTTTGCTGAATTTCATTTGATCGATGATCACGCCATCGGCCTGATTGCGCAGTTCAGCGGGGTTAACCGGTGTCTCCCGCACCAGTTGCAGCGTCGGGTGCCGGGGTAGCGGCTCGCGGTTTTTCAAGACGACGGAATCGAACGAGAGCACCGGCGAATCGGCATTAAAAACCAGCAGATCAATCGCCACTTCCGAACCGAACACGCACTCGTAATTCAGCAGCGAGGGGCCGAGCTTGCTAAAACGCACCCGTGGCCGCCGTCCGGGATCCGTCGCCCCCAGCCATGCCAGCAGGTCGGCCTCGCTCCAGCCCGGCGCGTGGGCCCGCACATCAGTGTCGCTATGCTCATCCGCCTCTCCGGTCACCCGACTGCCCGAAAGCCAGACCGCCGCCACCTTGTCGTTGGTCATCAAGGCCCCAAGGGCGCGTGCAATCACGGGGCGCTCACCGGCGTCGCAGTTAGCCTCCACCCAACTCCGCCAATCAAGGACTTCATTC
>JBDNGL010000138.1:0-1479 GCA_041689285.1 Opitutaceae bacterium | reverse complement strand
TCGCACGGCATTCAAGTAGACCGGATGCCGAGTGCGCAACCGCATCTCCCGCTCCCGGAGCAGCCACCAAGGCAACCCACCCAGATCATACTCGCCACAGACATACGGCCCGGGACGGATGAGCACCTGCAACCCCTCCCGCTGCGCCTGTCGACAGAACTCGGCGATGTCCTTGTCCCCGCTCCAATCGAACATCCCCGGCTCGGGCTCATGCCGACTCCAGAAGACGTAGGTGCTGACGGTGTTCAGACCGAGTGCCTTGGTCATTTGCGGGCGGTGCGACCAATGCTCGCGGGGAATGCGGGTGGCGTGGAGTTCGCCGGAGTGGAGGGAAGGATCCGTGGCACCTTGCGCCACCGCGTCAGACATCCAAGCTATCAATATCAGAAGCCACATTAGTGACACATTTACGAAGCCGCACCGCGCTCGGCTCTGGTGTCTCATTGTCACCGGAGCATTCAGCCTATTGATGAGGTCAGGAGAACTCTGGTTAAGATCGAAGCAGCCTGGTGCGAGCTCAAGAACTCTTCGGTAGGCGCTTGTGGCCGACCTACTCCGGCGCGGCCTGAGCGCCCTAGATTCCTTCTCACCGTTTGAGCGGGACACCGGCGGCGTTCAGGGCTTTGCGCTTCCTACCATCTTCACGATTTCCGCGAACAGTTTCTCCGCTTCGTGAAAACTGGATTCAAACGTTTCACCCCAACGGTAGTCGCGAATGGTAGTCTTCCCGGAGTGGCCATCGCGATACACGATTTTGACTTGAGCCAAGTCCTTGCCCGCTCGCTCCGCTTTCCGATTTTCAGTGGGCAAGTCGAAGACGCCGGAAGCCATGATTGCGGCAATCTTCTCCACGAGGGGGTCGTTTTGAGGATAAACCTTGCCAACCGACTGGTTCTTACCGATTCGCGTCACGACCGAAACGGGATTGTCTCGACTTCGTTTGACATCAATCTCAACGACCACCTCTCCAAAACCTCCCTGGCTTGAAAAGACGAGGACAAAGTCGGCTTCAGGAATCATACGCTTCGCGCCAATTCCACTCTCGCTGTTGACGCCACAGCACCCCATTAAAAACGCGACCAGAGACAGGCACACGGTCCTCAGTTCAAGCGAGGCACACTGGCATCTTGTTTGATGGTTTTGCATACATGCTCTCAAAAGTTTACCTGATCGGCGGCGATCCGGGTTGCGGCGGATACAGTGTGGCGTTTCTTGGCGAATGCGGAGTGTGGGCGTGCATCGATAAAATGGACAGAGAAAACGGGTTTCTACGTTAGTTGTTTTTGAGTTCGAAATCGGCGGGCGATAGCCCGTCCAAAGAGGTGTGGCGGCGTTGGCGGTTATAGAACATTTCGATGAAGTTGAAGATCTCGGAGCGGGCCTGTCGGTGGGTTTGGAACTCCTGGCGGTAGACCAGTTCGAGTTTAAGGGTGCTCCAGAAGCTTTCCATTGCGGTCTCTGCGGTGAACCCCGTTCCCT
>JBDNGL010000137.1:0-3217 GCA_041689285.1 Opitutaceae bacterium | reverse complement strand
GAGGGTGCGCTGGAGGTTCCAGCCGAGCTTGAGGCGGTCGTTTTCGTCGTCCTTGAGGCGGCGGAATTCTTTGACCAGATAGCTTTTGAATTCCGGGCTGATCCACGTGCCGAACTCAAATGCGATGTCGGGGTGGGCGTAAGTGCCGCCGTAGCGGCCGGCACTGGCAATCAGCCCGGTCGAACCGGTCAGATTGATCCATTTTTTGGCGGAAAGGAAGAAGCTGTTCCGCCCGGCCTCATTTCTAATTCCCTCGAATTCGAGGGAATTAAAACCAGGGTTGTTGATGCGCTCCCATACCCCAAGGAAGAGCACGGTGTCCTTGTTTTTAAGCCACTGTTCGATGAGGGCACTGCCACCGTCGAAGTTTCGAACCATGTCGGTCAGGGAGATGTAGTCGCCCTGTTCGTGCGAAAGAATGGCGATGGTCGTCCCTTGGACGGCAATAGAGGTTTTCTTGGGTTTGCTCATGATTTCAGAAACTCAACGGCTGCGGCGAGATTGTTGTTATCAATGCCGGATTTCATCTCGCGATTGAGCAAATCGCGGGCGGCCTCGGTGAGTGGTGCTTCGTAGATGGCATCAGTGGCTTGATGGAGCGGCTTGATGTCGAAGAGGGTGTCCTTGACGTTCGCGGCGTGGTCCTTGAGCCGCTCATAGACGCGGCGGCGGGCGCTGGCGGGTTTGCCAAGCTGACCGCCGGTGGATTGGTGCTCGGTCTGAATGCCAGTGACGGCATTGGCGACGAGCGTGTGATGGCTGGCAAGACGCGGGAGCGCGGGCGTGGCTGGCTCGCAGGCGGCGGCGCGAAGGATTTCATGCTGGCTCTCGGTGACGGTGCGGCCCTGCTCATCCACCCACGCGAGCGCGTCATTGCCAGCGGCAGTGCGGACATAGACCATCACGCCGGAATCCGGCTTTGCACCTGCGTCCCCGGCGGGCTTGGGCGGGACGGCGGAGAGGGCTTTGGTAGAGAAGACCACGTTGGCCATGTCGGGGATGGTTTTCTTCAGCGACGGGTCGGTGTCGCAGGCGTTCTTCCAGATTTGGTAGGCGAGCGAGGCAAGGTCCACTTCGTTGTCCTCCGGGTCGTCGAGGATGCCGGATTTCTCGGTGAACAGGTCGCGCACAAGGTCATCGTGTTTTTCATCCTCGAAGAACGTCTCGTCGGTGCCGACGACTTCGGAGTTTTCGTGAAGGCGCTGGCGGACACGGGCGCGAGGCGGATGAGGCGCTCGACGCCATCCGCCGGGATGAAGGAGTAGCAGAGGATTTCCTCCGACTTCTGGCCGATACGGTCCACGCGGCCGGCGCGCTGGATGAGGCGGATGATGGCCCAAGGCAGGTCGAAGTTCACGATGATGGCGGCATCCTGGAGGTTCTGGCCTTCGCTGAGGACATCGGTGGCGACGAGGACGCGGAGTTCATCGGCGGCGGCGACTTTGTCCCGTGCCTTGTTGGATTCCGGGCTGAAGCGCCGAGCAAAGTCCGATGGGTCTTCGGTGTCGCCGGTGACGGCGGCAAACCTCTTGAGGCCGCGCGCCTTCAACTTCTCGCTCAAGAAGCTGACGGTGTCGGCGAACTGCGAGAAGAGGAGCACCTTTTCATTGGGGTGGGTTTTCGTGAGCAGCTTGTGGAGTTCGGCGAGCTTCTCGTCATGGTCCGGCTCCCAATCGCCCGAGAGTTCGAGAATGGAAAACATGCGCTCGGCATCCTGTCTCAGATGGTTGGCGAGTTCATCCATGAAGAGGTCGGGGCGCAACCACTCGAAGTTGCTGTTGTGCTCGGCCTTCAGGAGCGCGTAACCCGCAGCGCCGACTTTGCTGAAATCAGCGAGCGATTGGGCGGTGATTTCCGTTGGGGCTTCGGCCTTCTTTTCCTCGTCGCCAAACAGCGTGCTGTCGCTGTCGTGGTCATCGGTCCGCGTATCGAAGAGGGATGAGTCCTGAGAGCCGACGGGCAGCGGCAGTCCGTTTTCGAGCGCGTGGAGGAAGATAAAATTGCGCAGGATGTGGCGGCGGACGGAGAGCAGGAACGAGTGGCCGCTGCTTTCGAGACGCTTGAAGAGATTCGTGCGGCAAAACCCAATGAGCCGCTTGCCCGCGCGGGAGAGATTCCTCATGACCTCGGCCCCATCGTTGGTCGGTGGCACGTCGAGCGTGGGCTTCAAGTAGTTGGCGAGGCCGTAACGCGGCAGATGCAGAATGCGGACGGTATCCACCACGACTTGGGAGTAGAGCTTGGCGTATTGGTCGTCGGGATGTTTGTCGCGAATCCGGAAAGTAAGAGCCTTGGGCTGGCGTTTGGGAAAATGGAAGCGGCTGCCGCCTTCCAGCACGAGGAAGCGGCGGTCTGATTTGGCCTTGGAGCGGGCGCAAGTGTGACACTCCGTGTGGGTCGCCAGCAGGATGGTCTGGCAGGCGGGGCACTCGGTGAAAGCGTAGTTTCGCTCCACAAAGCTGCGGGTGCGGCGCACCATGAAGAGGCGCATCATCTCCCGCCAGTCGTCGGGATGCTCGCTCTTCTCGAAAGCAGACAGACAGTTCAGCGGGCACTGATGGCGGCGGGTGAATTCGTCGGGGCGTCCATCGCAGTCGCGGCGGAGATATTCCTCGGGCCGGATGCCGACGACATCCTCGGGTTCGAGGAAGAGCCGGAGTTGGTTGGCGAGGTCGATGTAAGCCTTATTATAGGGTGTGGCGGAAAGGAGAATGACCTTGCTGGCGTTGCGAGCGATGTAGTCCCGCACCACGGCCCAGCGTCGGCCTTCGCGGTTTCGCAGGTTATGACTTTCGTCGATGATGGCGACGCGATAACGGCGAAGGTCTGGCAGGATTTTTTGCGCCTGCGTGACGGAGATGACTTCTGCAATGAGCCTGTAACGGTGCGCGTAGTCCTTCCACATGCCCACGAGGTTCTTCGGGCAAATGATGAGCGTTTCGAGCGAACGCGGCGGGTCTTGAAAGACGCGGGCCAGCGCGGTGGCCATAAGCGTTTTTCCAAGCCCAACGACATCGCCGAGGATAACGCCGCCGCGCTTTTCCAAGTGCCTCGCGGCGATGCGAACGGCAGCAGACTGAAACTCCAGCAGCACACCGCGCATATCGGCCGGGATGGTGAACTCGGGAAGTCCCGCCCGCGCTTCTTCCGCCAGGTGGTAAGCCATCTTGACGTAAATCTGATAGGGCGGCGGACAGTCGGGACGCGCCCAGCTTTC
>JBDNGL010000136.1:0-3331 GCA_041689285.1 Opitutaceae bacterium | reverse complement strand
TCTTGTGCCGTTCGTAAAGTGCTTGGGCGATCTGGAGCGTGCGGCGGGCGGGCAGGCCATAGCGGTTGTTGGCCTCGCGCTGCAGCGTGGTGAGGTCGTAGAGACGTGGCGCCGCCTGGGTGCTCCCTTTTTTCTCCTCGGTGAGAGCGGCCAGCGGCTGGCCGGCACATGCGGCTGTGACGACCTCGGCGTGTGCTTTTCCCCAGATGCGGTCGATGCGATCGTGGTCGTCGCCTTCTGTTTTCTTGAAGTTGGGCCGCTGGTAAACGCCTTCGTAGGTGCCCTTGGCGATCTCGAACTTGGCGGTTACGCGCCAGTAGTCGCGGGGTTTGAAATTACGGATTTCGAGTTCCCGCGCGTAAACGATGGCAAGGGTGGGGGTCTGCACACGCCCGACGGACGCGACATTGCCGGCGCGGGAGCCAAACATTCTCTTGGTTAGTGCGCGTGTGCCGTTGATGCCAATTAGCCAGTCGCTTTCGCTGCGGCAACGGGCGGCGTCGGCGAGGCCGGCCATCTGCTCGCCATCACGCAGATTATTGAATGCATTCTGAATGCCCCCGGTGGTCATCGTCTGCATCCATGCCCGTTTTACGGCCAGTTTACTTTTGGTGAGCTGGTAAAGATAGGCGAAGATCAGCTCGCCTTCACGCCCGGCGTCACAGGCATTAATGACCTGATCAACATCTTTGCGGGCGAGGAGCTTCTTCAGCTGGGCAAAGCGTTCCTTGGAGTCAGCAATAGGCTTGAGGCCGAATTTTTCCGGAATGATCGGCAGGGTCTCAAGGCGCCAGAAACCGTATTTCTTCTTATCAATGTCCTCGGGCATCTCAAGTTCTACCAAGTGGCCGACTGCCGACGAAATCACGTATTCGTCGTTTTCGTAATGGTTGCCTTTCTTGGGGACTTTACCGAGTGCGCGGGCAAGGTCGGCCGCGACGGAAGGTTTCTCGGCAATGATGAGTGACTTCATGAGACGGCGAGGCGTTAGGCCCCGACGCAGCCAATTTCAAGGCTTAGTTTTTTAAGTGGGGTCGCTTCAACCCGCTAGCCGAGGGGTTTCGGCGAGGGCGGAATCAAGGGCCTTGATGAGCACCGCCATGGTGGCATCAGTCTCATCACCCATATTGGAAATGCGGAAAGTTTTGCCCTTCAGCTTGCCGTAACCACCATCAATCACGAGGTGGTGCTTCGACTTTAATGTCTTGTTTAGAGCGGACAAATCCACGTTGAGAGTGTTCGTGAAACAGTTGAGTGAGAGCGAGCCGTAGGCCGGTTCTGGAAAAAGTTTGAACCCCTTGGTGTAGCCCCATTCGCGCATAGTGCGGTTGAGGCGGGCATGGCGGGCGTGACGCGGCCCGATGCCTTCAGTGCGGATGTCATCCAGCTTGGACTTGAGGGCATAGATGAGCGGGATGACCGGCGTGCTCGGCGTCATGCCATTCTCATGGTTTTTTTGAAACTCCAGCAGATCGAAATAATACCCGCGATCCGCTGCCTGACTGGCGCGATCACGGGCGCGGTGAGAGGCGGAGAAAATCGACAGACCCGGCGGCAGCGCGAGGGCTTTTTGCGATCCGGTCAGGAGTAAGTCGATACCGAGTTCATCCTTGTTGATGGGCAGCACACTGAAGGAGCTGACGGTATCCACGATGGAGAGGACCTCCGGAAATTCACGCACGACCGCCATGATGGCCGGGAGATCGCTCATCGTGCCGGTGGACGTTTCGTTGTGAATGAGGGTGATCGCATCATAGCCACCGGTGGCAAGTTCACGACGGATGGCCGCAGGATCAACCGGCTGGCCCCATTCGAATTTTAGGGCGGTAGCCTGCTTGCCGCAACGGAGGGCAACGTCGTTCCACTTGTCGGAAAACGCGCCATTCATACAATTGAGCACTTTTTTTTGCACCAGATTGCGCAGGGCGCCTTCCATCACTCCCCATGCGCTGCAGGTGGCGAGATAGACGGGGTCTGTGGTGGCAAACAGGGCTTGAAGATCGGGCTGGATGGACTTGTAGAGGGCCACAAAATCCGTGCTACGATGGCCGATCATGGGCTGAGCCATGGCGCGCAGCGTTTTTTCGGAAACGGCGATGGGGCCGGGGATGAAAAGTTTATAGGTCATGCGGACGGGTGGAGGGACGGCAGAAAGTAGTTACGAAAGCGGCTTCCCAAAAGCCGCGTCAACCTTCATTCCTGTCAGCAAGACATGTCGCAATCTTGGTTGAAGAAGCAAATCAACGCGCTGGAGCTCTACACGGTGGACGTAATCCTCGGTCGGCGGGCCGATACCGGCGCGGCTATTTATGGGTTTTTCCTGCATTTACTTTCGTTTATCTTCAGCGCACTTGCCCAGACTCGTTACTGGCTCTACCAGCATCGGATCCTGCATGATCAACCGTTGGGTTGCCTAGTGGTCGTGGTAGGCAACCTGACGGTCGGTGGCACCGGCAAGACCCCGGTGGTTGAGAAATTCGCCCGGGCCCTCCACGATCGCGGACGCAAGGTCGCTATTCTCTCCCGCGGCTACAAGAGCAAGGCCCCGCCATTCTGGCGCCGGTGGTGGTGGTCGCTTACCCATGCCGCCGAGCCGCCACCGCGCATCGTAAGCGACGGACAGACTATCTTGCTCGATAGTGAACAGGCAGGCGACGAGCCCTATATGCTCGCGAAAAATCTACCCGGCGTGATCGTGATCGTTGATAAAAACCGCGTCAAAGCCGGTGCCTATGCAATCAAGCGTTTTGGCTGCGATACCTTGGTGCTCGATGACGGTTTCCAATACCTGCCGCTCAAAGGCCGGTTGAATCTCCTCTTAGTGGATAAAACTAACCCTTTCGGGAACGGCCACCTCTTGCCTCGCGGTATTCTGCGCGAACCTGTGAAGCACCTCCGTCGGGCTTCGTATGTGTTTCTCACGAAATCTAACGGTGAGCGCGACCCAGACCTAGAGGCGCTCATTCAGAAGCACAATCCCGGCGTGGACCTCATTGAGTGCGCCCATCGCCCCCAATATCTGCAACGTTTTGACTTGGTTGAACGCCAGCCGCTGGCCTACCTGAAAGGTCGTCGCGTGGCGGCTTTCAGTGGCATTGCCACGCCAGAAAGCTTCGAGAAATTCCTCCGCGATCTTGGTGCTAAGCTGGTGGTGCGCGAACGCTACCTCGACCACTACCGCTACGTGGACGAGGATTTCGACGACCTTTTTGCCCGTGCCCAGAAGGAAGGTGCCGAGTGTCTTGTGACCACGGAGAAGGACGCCGTGCGCATACCGGCAGGGCGCAGGTGCCCATTGCCACTCTATTATCTACGGCTGGAAGTCGAAATC
>JBDNGL010000135.1:0-7240 GCA_041689285.1 Opitutaceae bacterium | reverse complement strand
CATCTTCCCGAACACGCCTCACTGCATGTCCCCTCAGGTGCTCGCACGTGGTGTGGTCAAGAGTCCGTCCGTCAATTTTCGCCATGGGCGGAACTATAGAGTAATACGGAGTGTAGTCTACACTAAAGACTCCTCAGTACGCCCGTGGCGGGCCCCCTCCACCGCCTTGCGCAAATCAATCAGGGTCCAATCCGGCCGGGCGTCCCCACTGGTGGGCAGGAGCAGCGGGTGGTCCTTCATCGGCTCGTAAGCGATTCCCTCCCCGCTCCCATAGGGGCGTTCCGGCTGAGCACCGCGCCGGGCCCATTGCAATCCGAGTTCCTGGCGGATCGGCAGCGCGGCAGGGTGAATGGCATTGCCGGGATAGGCAAAACTGACGGGCCGCGGAATGCCGTGAGCCGCACACCGGTCATTGATGAACCGCACTTCCTCACGCAGCCCGGCGAGCGTCTCCCCGGTGATGGAGGTATGGCTCCGGGTGTGGTTGCCGATCTGGAATCCTTCGCGGTGAAGCACAGCAATCTGCTCCCATGTCATGAAAATCTCGCCCGTGGGAAATCCAAACCCCCCGGTGATGAAATAGGTGACACCGAAACCCAATTCCTTCAACAAGGGCCGGACGGTGGTGAAATGGGAAGCCGAACCGTCATCGGAAGTGAGGACGACGAGTTTGTCCGGGACAGGTTCCAAGGTTTTGGGCGCAGCTGGAACGGGAGCCTCCACATAAGTTCTCCGCATCCGTTGGAACTCGCTGCCGACATCATCGCCCTCGTAGAACCACAACCACCCGCGCGCGGTCCGGGTTTCACCGGGCGGACAGTCGGAGAGCCTGGGATCGGAATGGTCGGCACGATGGCTCCACTCCTGCTTTTCCATGGTGATGCCTTGTGAAGACCAAATGGTATCGATGTGGCGGTGGGCGAGATACGTTAGCCCGAGATTGGACCAGATGGCTTCCGGGGTGTCCACCACGACATAGCCGCCATCATCCCACGGGTTGAATACGCCTTGTTTTGTGTCCCGCTGGGGTTCAATGGCCCCATCCAAAAAGCTCAGCCGCGGGTGCCGGCCGCCAGGATAGGGCAGCACCTTCATAGGCGTTGACGGACTGGACTTCTGCGGTCCGTCCGGAAGATGCAGGCGCTCGCGGGTGCTGGCGATTTCCGCTGGGGTGAGCCCCGTCACGGCGGCGGCCTCCTCCGTGGTATAGCGATGATGAACGAGCATATTCTCCATCCAGAACCGCAAGTCCTTTTCGCCCTGCGGAGGTCGTGTTTCTGCCGCCGCCGTGTGCCCGGCTCCGCATACCAGCGCGATGATCACGATCACAAGCCAGAGGCGGGACTGGGCCGGAGAAATGCGCAACATATCGAGCATCTAAACTTGTTTTCAGAGGCTCCAGCCGTTGTGCGTCGGGCGTTTGAGCATCGCATTCGCGGCATCGTTACCGATGAACTGCTCCGCCTTCGGGTCCCATTTGAGCTTCGTTTTCAGCCGCGCGGAAATGTCCGCGACCATACCCATGTATGACGCGGTGAGCGTGGCATCCACGTCCGAGACCGGGTCTTTCCGCGAGCGCACGCACTCGATGAAGTTGCCCTGATGATGGTCCGATTTGTAGAGCGGCTGGTCCTCGGGCTTGAGGTCGATTTTGAGATTCGCGTTGGGCGCTCCTTCGATGCCGGGCCGGTCGGCGTGAACCCAACCCGTCTCGCCGTAGAAACGGCAGCCCGTCTTCATCTGATACTGGTCCTTAAAAATCAGCTTCAAGCCATTCGCGTAAGTATAGGTCGCGTTCCATTGATTCACGTTGTCGGTGAAACCTTCGTTGCGGTAACTCGCCTTGCACTCGACCTCGAACGGCACCGTGCCCAAGTCCGGCAAACCCCACAGCGCGATGTCGAGATGATGCACGCCCCAGTTCACGATGAAGCCGTTGCTGTAATCATTGATAAGGAACCAGTCGCCGGTGTGCCGCGCGGGATGGTAATCGCGCTCCGGGGCCGGTCCCTGCCACATCTTCCAGTCAAAGCCCGGCGGCACTAGTGGCACGGGCTGCACCACGCGCGGACCCTTGTAGCCCGCCTTGAACTGCGGTCCATCGGTGGAGACTTCGACGGTGTGAATCTTGCCGAGGTAACCATTGCGCGCGAGTTCGCACGCCTGCCGGAAATGCTTCTGCGACCGCTGCCAGGTGCCCGCTTGAAACACGCGCTTCGTGTCGCGCACCGCCTTGCGAATCGCCTGCCCCTGCTCCAGCGATACGCCCATCGGCTTCTCGCAATACAGGTCCTTGCCCGCCCTCGCGGCGGCGATGGCGAGGAAGGCATTCCAATGGTCCGGCGCGGCAATCGAGGCGGCGTCAATGTCCTTCCGCGCGAGCAGTTCGCGGAAGTCGGCAATCATCGCACAGCCGGTGTCGCCGTATTTTTCATCCACGAGCTTCTTCGCCTTCGCGCGCTTCTCTTCCGACACATCGCAGACGGCCACGACCTTCGCGCCCGACAGGCCGAGAAACTTCTGCATGTTGCTCGTCCCCATCCCGCCGACGCCGATGCAGCCGACGGTGATTTGATTGCTCGGTGCCGTCTGGCCATCCGCGCCGAGCAGTCGCGACGGAATGATTTGCGGCAGCGCCACCGCGCCCGCGAGCAGCGATGAAGATTTGAGGAAGTGACGACGGTTGATGGATGGGTTCATGGATTACTTCTTGGAAATGGTTTTGAGCTTTGAGGAATTCGCCGCAGCGCTGGTCCGAGTGCTTTTGACGGGAGCGGCCGCCCCATCGCGCCGACGCGCTTCCGTTTTCAAAAAATCGACGATGTGATTCGAGTGCGACGCCAGCAGCAAGGCCGCGAGTTTCGGCTCCCCGCTTTCGAGTGCATCCACGATGGGGATGTGCTCCCGTGCGATGGCCAGCGGGTCGAAGCTCTGGAGATAATCCATCGTCCAGCGCGTCCGCACCTGGAAGAACAGCGAGTCCCAAGTCTTGAGCAAAATCCCATTCCCCGCCGCCTCGACGATGGCGCGGTGAAAAACCTGGTTATGCTCCTGAAACGCCGCGAAGTCCTTACGCCGCGCGGCCTCTTCGATGCCTTTCACCTCCCGCCGCAACGCCGCAAAACGCCCCTTCAACCTACTAATCGCCGTGTGCCCCGCGAGTGTCTCCAGCGCCGCCCGCACGAGGAAAGCCTCAATCGTTTCCTCCAGCAAAACCTGCCGAACCGACGCCCCCTTGTTGTTCTGCGCATCCAGCACCCCCATCGCCACCAGTTCGCGAATGGCCTCGCGCACCGGCGTGGCGCTGATGGCAAACTCCTTCACCAAAACCGACTCCACCACCCGCTGCCCGGGCGGCAAATCCCCGCGCGCAATGCGTTCGAGCAGCGTATCGCGGATGAACTCCCGCAAGGACCTGATGAAGGTTGGCGACGGGAGGGGAGGGCTCCCCAAATGGGGATGATAAGCCTTTGACTTCTCGGTGGCGGCAATTGGAATGGCGGCCGTTGGTATCATGGATCATCTATGATCTATTAAGCAGAGGCTTGGCAAGAGATGATTTTGCCGTATCCATAGACATCGTCGCGACCCTGGGTGCCGGCATCGCGGGCCAGGGCAATGGCACCATCCCAGCCGAATACCGAGTGGCGCTGGTAGGTGGTGCCATCGGTGCCCACACACACACGGCGCACCCGCCTCGGCTACGAGGGCCGAGAGCAAGAGCTGCGACTTCCCTCCGCCATGCGGCGAGCCGGAACCGGCGGGAAGAAACAGCGCGCTCATGGGCGGGGAGTGGTCCGCCAGCCAACCCCCGGTGCTTTTCTAATTGGGCCAGGCGGGATGACCGCCGCTGTAAGCGGTGAACTCGTAAATGGTCTTGATGCCGTCGTGGCTCAGACCGCGGGCGCGATAGGTTCCCGGGGCGACGCGCTTGCGGATGAGGTCGCCTTCGGCATTGCGCTTGCCGTCATCAAATCCATCCCAGCTCAGCCGGTTCCGCCCGGCCGGCAATGGCGTTTCCGAGACCAGATTGCACACGCGCTGCCTTGCCGCGTCTTCGATGACGACCGTCACCAGTTGGGGTTTGTCCAATTCGATCCAAACCGGGAAGTCCATGGTGCTCGCAGCGGCGGCAGCCGTGGTCGGGCGAGCGGAGCAGATCAAAACGGAAGCGTGCGCGAGGCTCCGCCACCAGCATTTAGTCGGAGTCCTCAGCTTCACGGGCGCGCTCAAAATCAGGCGAGATAGAGAATGGATGTTCATGGGCGCTTCGTTTCAGTGGTTGGTGTCGGGTGATTTGATGGGTTCAAACATTTGATGAAGAGGATGCGGCGTCGGTGGCCAGGCTGGTGGGCATGGCTTCTTGTGCGCCGGATAGGAGAGTGCTGAGGGCGGCGGCGATGTTGGCGGAGTGGAGGGCTGCCGGGATGGGATGTCCCGCAAGCCGCCGCGCGACGTAGGTGCCGGCGAAGGTGTCCCCCGCGCCTACGGTATCCACGGGGGTGACGCGGTGCGCGGGGGTTTCCCACGTTTCGGTAAGGGTGCAGGCGAGCGTGGAAGCGGCTCCGCGGGTGATGACGAGGCAGCCAATGCGCAGGCGGTCCAGTTGAGCGCGCCCGGCGGTGAGCGATGAAGTTTCCGACAAGGTGGGAAGGCCGAGGAGTTGCGCCGCTTCGGTTTCATTCACGATCACGGTGTCCAGGGCGTGGCGGCCCCACGGGAAATCATCGCGCCACGGCGAGGGATTGAAATAAACCGGCACTTCGGCTTCTTCGGCGAGGTGCATGGCTTCGAGCACGGCGGGGAGCGGCACTTCGAGTTGCACGAGCAAGGCACCGGCGGCGGCGATGACGCGCCGACGGCGACGGATGAAGGCGGCGGTCACTTCGCCATTGGCTCCGGGAAAGACGACGATTTGATTCTCCCCGCTGCGCTCCACCGCGATCAACGCGGTGCCCGTGCCGGCAGTGGCGGCGCGACCGATTCCGCCGATGCCGATGCTTTCCCGCAAAAGATGCGCCCGGTAGTCGCGGCCATCGGCATCGCGACCAAGGCAGCCGAGCATGGAAACCCTGGCTCCTTGCCGCGCGGCGGCGACGGCTTGGTTCGCTCCCTTCCCTCCGAAACGACGTTCGAGCTGGTGCGCACGGACGGTTTCACCGGGTCGGGGCAGACGCTCGACGGCGGCCAGCATGTCCACGTTCAGGGAGCCGAGGACCAGGATGCCGGGGATGGTTGCGTTGACGGGCATGACGTGAAGTTGGGTCTCGTGATTGAGTTAACGGAGTGCCTTTTTCCGCAGCCCATCGGCGATGACGGCGAGCACGATGACGGTGCCGGTGACGAGGCGTTTGAGCGGTTCGGAGGCGCCGGCCTGCGCGAGACCCGCACCGAGCGTGGCGATGATCAGGACGCCAAAAAACGTGCGCAACACGGAGCCGTGTCCGCCGGAAAGACTGGTGCCGCCGATGACGGCGGCAGCGATGGCGGAGAGTTCGAGACCGGCCCCGCCATTGGGATCAGCGGCCCCGAGACGCGCGGCGCTGCACAGCGCCGCGAGTCCGCCGAGCGCGCCCGCCAGCGTGAACACGATGACTTTCACCCGGCCGGCGGGAAGACCGGCGAGCACGGCGGCGGCTTCGTTCGTGCCGATGGCGACCATCTGCCGCCCGAGCACGCTGCGGGTGAGGAGGAGTTGCGCGACCAACACCGTGCCGACGGCCAGCAGCGCAGCGGGGGTGATGAGCAAGCCGCCGATCGGCGTCGCCAGCGCGTCGAGTCGTCCGTCGAGATATTTGGTCCGCGAATTCGTGGTGAGGTAGGCCAGGCCGCGCGCCATTTCCAAAGTGCCGAGCGTGACGATGAAGGACGGCACGCGCAGCCCGGCGATGACGAGGCCATTGAACAATCCCGCCAGTGCGGCCACGCCGACGGCCAGCCCCGCGCCGGGGAGGACGGGCCAGTGCCAGTCCAGCACGGCCACCCCGAAAACCGCCCCGCCGAGGGCGACGACCGAGCCGACGCCGAGATCGATGCACCCGATGATGAGCACGAGGGTCATGCCGGTCGCGGCCAGCGTCAGCGTGGGGATTTGGTTCGCCACGGAGCGAAAAGTGGCGGCGCTGAAAAAGCGTTCGTTCGACAAACCAAAGACCACGATGATCGCGGCGAGGAGGGCGAGCAGCGCGGCGTGTTCGCGGAAGCGGCGGAGGTAATTCAGCATGGCGTGAGGGTTTCGAGATGGCCGCAGAAGGCGGCGGCGGTGAGCTTTTCCAGGGTCCAGTCGGCGGGGGAAAATTCGGCGACGGTGCGACCGGCCGAGAGGACGATGAGGCGGTGGCAGAGGCTCAGCAACTCGGGCACTTCGCTGGAGACGACGACGATGGCTTTGCCCTCCGCCGCGAGTTCCCGGAGCAGCGCATGGATGGCATCCTTCGCGGCGGCATCGACCCCGCGCGTCGGCTCGTCGAGCAGGAGCACCGTGCTGTCGCGGAGGAGCCAGCGGCCGAGCACGATTTTTTGCTGGTTGCCGCCACTGAGCGTGGCGACGGGCTGCGTGGGCGAAGTGCAGTGGACTCCGAGCCGGTGGCGGATGCGCGCCGTGGAGAGCGCTTCGGCGGCGGGCCGCAGCCAGCCGAGACGGGCATGGCGCGAGAGCGCCGCGAGGGTGGTGTTTTCGGTAATGCTCCTGGGCAAAAGCAGGCCGTCCTTTTTGCGATCCTCCGGCACGAGCGCGAGGCCGGCGGCGATGGCCTCCGCCGGACAGCGGATGCGCGCCGGGCGCAATGGGTCGCCGATTTCCACCGTGCCCGCCGCGCCCGCATCCGCGCCGAAAATTGCGCGCAGCGTTTCGGTGCGTCCGGCTCCGACGAGGCCGAACAGGCCGAGGATTTCACCGCGATGCACGTCGAACGTCACCTCGCGCACCGACGGTTCACGGCGCAGTCCGCGCACGCGCAAGGCCACCGCCCCGCGCGACCCGGCGGCCGTGGGCGCGCACGCCATTTCGTGTCCGGCCATGAGGCGCACGAGTTCCTCCGTGGTGGTCTGCGCCATCGCCATGGTGCCGACGAGTTGGCCATCGCGCAGCACGCTCACGCGGTCGGCGATGCGGCGCAGTTCGTCCATGCGGTGGCTGATGTAAAGGATGGCCACGCCCGCGCCGCGGAGGCGCCGGATGTTTTCAAAAAGCCGCTCGGTCTCCGGCGGCGTGAGCGCGGCGGTTGGCTCGTCGAGGATG
>JBDNGL010000134.1:0-16660 GCA_041689285.1 Opitutaceae bacterium | reverse complement strand
GTCTCCGCATCGGCTACAACCGCGCCGCCCGCATCATGGATCTGATGGAGGACAAAGGCGTCGTCGGCCCGGAGAACGGCTCTTCCCCGCGTGAAATCTTGGTGGATTTGGACACCTACAACCACGGCGGCTCGTCGTGAGAGCTCGGCTTATCTCTCGTCCCGGTCATTTCACTCTTTCCCTGTCGGCATAAAACCCCTAACTGACTCATCTCATGCAGAACATTGGCGAACGCCTAGAGGAAGCGCGGAAACGTAAGGGCATCTCCATCCGCGAAGCTGCGGAAGCAACTAAGATTCGCAGCGACTATCTGCACAAGTTCGAGAATAACCAGTTCGACCTCGATCTCGCCGAGATCTACGTCCGCGGCTTCCTGCGCAACTACGCTGTCTTTCTCAAGGTCCCGGCGGATAAAATCGTCAACGACTACGCATCGCTCGGCCGCAGTGAGACACGGTCCCGGCAGCCTAGCCGTGAAATCTATGGGCGCATGGATGTCTCGGTTGCTTCCGCCGATGACCGAGCCGCCGAAAAGTCCGGCAGTCCCGAACCGCAGGGCGGCGAGCCCAACCGTCTTCCCCGTGGCGGTAGTAGTCTGCCCAAGGGACCCGCGATTCCGCCTCAGCTCATTTTCCGCGGCGGCATCGCCTTGGGCGTGATTGTCGTGCTGCTCCTGTTGGTGTGGGGCATCAAGGCCTTGGTGAGCGATCCCGTCCAAGCGATTGATACCAATCGCAACACGCCGAGTTCGGCCAGCCCGGTGCAGACATCCTCGGAACCCACCATCACCCTCATTGCGCTCGACACCGTGCGGGTAAAAATCGTGCAGGAATCTAGCAACCAGGAACTCTATCAAGGCACGCTCGTTCGCGGGCAGACCCAGACGGTGCCCAAGCGCGGTGCGATCTACATCACCGCGAGTGCCGGTAAAAATCTTGAAATCGAGATCGCGGGTAAACGCTACCCGATGCCCTTCGAAGGCTACGACCGCGCCCGCGTGCCCTGAGTTGAGTTCGCCGTAGCACCACCAAGGCCACGACCGCTAGGTCCGCGGCCTTTTGCGCTATGCCGTATGCACGCGACCGCGTGGACCGGACTCCACCCCCCACCATACGGAATTCGCATTGTGACCCGCGGCTGCACCGATGAGGCTGTCCGCATGCCTCCCGATACCGCCGACCTCCTCGAACGCTTTTGCCGCTACGTGCAGATTGATACGCGCAGCGACGACGCTTCACTCACAACCCCGAGCACGCCCGGCCAGTGGGATTTGCTCCGGTTACTCGAGCGTGAATTGCGTGAACTCGGTGCGCAGGATGTAACCATTGACGCGCATGGCTACGTGCTCGCGGCCATTCCCGCCACCGTGGCCCACCCGGCGCCGGTCATCGCCTGGTTCGCGCATGTGGATACCGCCACCAATCTCCCCGGTGCAGCCAAGCCAATCGTGCATCGAGACTACGACGGGCGCCCCATCGTGCTGCCCGACGACCCTTCGCAAAAAATCACTGTCGAGGACACCCCCTTCCTGCGCGATGCCATCGGCCATGACGTCATCACCGCCAGCGGCACAACCTTGCTCGGCGCAGATGACAAAGCCGGCGTCGCCATCATCATGGCCGCCGCCCGTCACCTGCTCACGCACCCGGAAATCCCTCATGGTAAAATTCGCGTTTGCTTCAATCCCGATGAAGAAATCGCCCGCAGCGTCGATCAGCTCGACCTCACCGCCGTGGGCGCCGACTTCGCCTACACGCTCGACGGCTCAGAGCGCGGCGAAATTTGCTACGAGACCTTCAGTGCCGATGCCGCCGTGCTGGAGATTCATGGCATAGCCTCCCATCCCGGCTGGGCCAAGGACGTCATGGTCAACGCCCTTCGTCTTGCCGGTCGATTTATCGCCGCCCTACCGATGGAATATTCGCCGGAGCGCACCACAGACCGCGACGGTTTCATTCATCCCCTCGCCTTCACCGGCAGTGCCGAGCACGCCAAGGTGCGCTTCATTATCCGTGATTTCGAACTTACTGGGCTCACCGCCAAGCGCGCCCTCATGGAAAAAATTGCCAGCGAACTTCGCACCGCTGAGCCCAAGGCGAAAATCACCCTCAAGTTCGCCGAGCAATACCGCAATATGCGCTATTGGCTCGAAAAGGACATGCGGCCGGTCGAGTTGGCCCGCGAGGCCGCCCGGCGCGCCGGGGTAAAACCCTTCGACCAGCCCATCCGCGGCGGCACCGATGGCTCCCGCCTCACCGCCAGAGGCCTGCCCACGCCTAATATTTTCACCGGCATGCACGAAGTCCATAGCCAACGCGAATGGGTCAGCCTGCAGGACATGGCCAAGGCCGCGGAAACTCTGCTCCAACTCGCGCAATTGTGGGCGGAACCAGCCGCCGGCCGCCGTTGACCAACTTTCACCAACCACTCATGCGCACACCCAGCACTCCTTGGCAGCGACTCCTCCGCTATTTCATTCATGGCGTGCTGATCATTGCACCGGTTGCGCTGACGGTGTTCGTGCTACGATGGGTGTTCCGGCAGGTTGACGGAATCCTCCAGCCCTATGTCGTAGTGCCCGGTTTGGGCTTCGTGATCGTCCTCGCGAGCGTGCTGTTCGTGGGCTGGATCGGCTCATTTTTCCTCATGCGCCGACTGTTCGTGCTGTTCGACCGCTGGCTCGAATACACCCCCGGTGTGAGCTTCATCTACTCATCGATCCGCGATTTCTTTGACGCCTTCATCGGTGAGAAACGTCGCTTCACCAAGGCCGTGCTCGTAAACGTCTTTGCCGACGAAGTCTGGTTGGTCGGATTTCTGACCGACGAAGATCTCACCAATCTCAATCTGGATGCGGCCTATGTCTCGGTCTATGTGCCCCAAGCTTACAATGTCGCTGGCCAGCTCTATCTCGTAAAACGCGAGCGTATCCGTCAGCTTGATCACATCCCTTCCGCCGATGTCATGAAATACGCCGTTTCCGGCGGCGCCGTGGATATCGTGATTCCACCGGTAAAATCACCTCCTCCGACTGCGTAAGTGGATCGGACTGACACCCAACCTCAAGTCAACGACTGTGCATTGGGTCTCCACCTAGAATCCCCGGATAGCTTCAAATTAGCCACTACTCCAAGCCAAAGCGCTTCGGTTCAAAGCCCCGAGCACGCAGGGCGGCCGCCAACGCTGCCAGATCTAGTTTCGCCCCCGGGCGCACTGCGTTGGTGAGGAACCAACCTTGGTTCATCTCAAGGGCAAACTGCAGATTGCCGCTGAGCGAGGCCACGGGGGTCTCGTCATAGGGATGAAGCGGATAAATTTCCGCCAACACGCCTGCAGACGTAAAAAAACCGATATCCAGCGGCAGGGGCGTGTTGCGCATCCAGAAACTCAGCCGCGTCCCCCGCACATAAACGAACAGCATGCCGTCATCACTAGCCAACTCGCGGCGCTCCATCAGACCGCGCTGCATCTCGGGCTCGAGCACCGCCAGTTGCATGCGCACCGGGCGGTCGCCGACTTTAATGGTAAAATATTCCGCCCCCGTCTTAGGCGGCGTCGAGGTCACTAGTTCGTTGCGAGCGCAGCCCGCCAGCACCAAGGTCACTCCGAAGAGCAACCAAACCAGCCACATCCACGAAACCGGATTTGCGTTTTTCACGGACTCCGTGGGTAATCACTACACCGGAAAACTCAACCCTCTCTTACCAACGTGGCCCGCACATTACTCCCTCCCCTCCTCTACGCCAGCACCGCGACCAGCGCCGATCAGCTTTATTTTAGCCGCGTGGGTGTGCACGACCCCTTCATTGCCTTCGGCACCGGCCGGAAAAAGATCACGGTGCAAAGCGCTCTGGAACTGGGCCGCATCAAAAAGGCCGGCACCTTCGACGCCGTCCTGCCGCTGGAAGAGTGGCGCGCCCGGGCGGTCAAACGTTACCCAGCCGCTAAAGTCGGCATTGCTGAGATCATCGCGGAACTAGCCCGGGGCCATCGGTTGCGGGGCTTCCGCGTGCCGGATGATTTCCCCGCCGCCCTCTTCCTCAAACTACGCGCCCTCGGCCTCCGCATTGAGACCGCCGACGGCCCGATGTTTCCCGAGCGTGAGATCAAAACCGCCACTGAAGCTGCCAACATCCGCGAAGGAAATCGGCTCAGCGCCTTGGGCTTTGCAGTCTTCGAAGAAACCCTACGCCGCGCCCGCATCAAGGGCCGGGCACTCATTTACGGAGGCGAGCCACTGACTTCTGAGCGTCTCCGCTTTGCCATCGACTCAGCCATCATGGCGGAAGGAGGCTTGGCCGAAGACACCATCGTCGCCGGCGGCGAGCAAGCCTGTGATCCGCACGAACGCGGACAGGGCCCGTTGCGGCCCAATGAACTGATTATTGTCGATATTTTCCCCCGCGTGGTTGCCACGGGCTATCACGGCGACATGACCCGCACTTTCCTCAAGGGGCGCGCTTCCGAAGCCCAACGCAAGCTCTGCGCTACGGTGCGCGCTGCCGAAATCGCCGCGCTTAAGCTCATCCGCGCCAACGTGGACGGCCGCGCGGTCCATCAACAGGTCGTGGAAACCTTTGATGCGGCCGGTTACAAGACCACGCATGGCAAAAACGGCTCCAGCGGCTTCTTCCACGGCACCGGACACGGACTCGGGCTCGCCGTGCATGAGTCGCCGAGCCTTTCCGCCCGGGTCTCGATGCCATTGAAACAAGGCGCAGTCGTGACCGTCGAGCCTGGCCTCTATTACCCGGGCCTCGGTGGCTGCCGCTTCGAGGATGTAGTGCAAGTGACCGCCAAAGGGGCAACAATGCTTTCCCGTTACCCCTACGACTGGGAAATCCGATGAATCATCTGCCTGATCTGCTCTGCAAAATCGCCCGGTTGCGCATCCTCGTGATTGGCGATGTGATGCTCGACCATTACATCTGGGGTGACGCCACCCGCATCTCCCCAGAGGCGCCGGTGCCGGTGGTGGACATCGCGCGCGACACGTGGACGGCCGGTGGCGCCGCAAATGTCGCCCTCAACATCGCCTCACTCGGCGCCCACTGCACTGTGGCCGGCTTCATCGGCCGCGATGAAGCCGGCGGCCGGCTCACCCAAATTCTGCGTAAGAAAAAAATAGCCATCCTCCGGACGCCCGGCACCGGGGCGACGATCCTCAAGACCCGCGTGCTCGTGCAGCACCAGCAACTCTGCCGCCTCGATCGCGAATCGCCTCAGGACCATTATGAGCTTTCACCACCCTTGGTGGAGAAACTTTTCACCAAGGCGATCCGGGCCGCTGATGCCGTGATTCTATCCGATTACGCCAAAGGTATTCTCTCGGATGCGCTCGTGGCCAAAGTCACCCAGCTCGCCCGCGCTGCCGGCAAGTTCATCGCGCTTGATCCCAAACCGAAACACTCGCTCGTTTTTCGCGACCTCGACCTCATCACCCCCAATAAACGCGAGTCGCTCCAACTCGCCGGGATTGAGCTCGGGCTGCACGCCCCGTATCCCGCTGCCGTCGTCTGCGCGCGACTGCACAAACTCTACCAAACGCGCAATCTGGTGATCACCTTGGGCGAGGACGGCATGCTACTCAGCTCCAAAGGCAAAGTCCTCCAGATCGTCCCGACTGCCGCACGCGAAGTTTTCGATGTATCCGGTGCCGGTGATACCGCGCTCGCCGCGCTCGTGCTCGCCCTCACCGCTGGCACGAGCCTCGAAAACGCTGTGCATTTCTCGAATGCCGCCGCAGGCGTGGTCGTCGGCAAAATCGGCACCGCCACCGTCACCCCCAAGGAACTCACCGATTACGTAAACCATCAATAGGCCGTGGAAGTCGCTATTCCAAAATCGAAACCCATAAATTCTAGGCGGGCCCTGTTCTTGGACCGCGACGGCACCCTCATCCAAGACAAAGTCTATCTGGCTGACCCCGCCGGCGTGGAGTTGCTTCCCGGCACCGCGGATGCCCTCCGGCACGCGCGCGAACTCGGCTACAAGCTGTTCCTGTTCACCAACCAATCCGGTATCGGCCGCGGCTATCACACATTGAACGACACGGAGTGCGTCAACGCCCGGATGGAAAAACTCATCGGCCTGGGCTCACCGCTGTTCAACGGCATCTGCATCGCGCCCGAGACTCCCGATCAACCGATGACCTACCGCAAGCCGTCGCCGCGCTTTATTCTCGAAATGCGCGCCCTGCATGCACTCGACCCCGCGCAATGCTGGATGGTCGGCGACTCCGCGGCAGACATCGGCGCCGGCCTCGCTGCCAAAATCAGGGTCGCCGCCGTCCGCACCGGCAAAATCGATCCCGTCACGTTACCGGAAGTGGTTGCGCATAGCGTGCCGGTTTTCAACAACCTCAGGGGGTTTGTGGCGGCACTATGAGTCATGCCCGAACTCGCTGAGGCGGAATTTTACCGCGAACGCTGGCATCGCGCCGCCAAGGGCCAGGCCATCGTCGGCGTGCACACGCACGACGGCAAGAAGCTGTTCCGCGGAATTGCCCTGCCGCAGTTCAAGCAGGCCCTGACCAGCGCCCGCTTTCTCTCCTCGACCGCCGCCGCCAAGCAGATGCTCTTTCGTTTCAGTGGCGATATCTGGCTGGGCATTCATCTCGGCATGAGCGGCGAACTGAGCGTGGGGCCCGCGGACTACGTCACCCGCAAACACGATCACCTCGCCCTGCGCACCCGTCGGTACACACTCGTCTTCAGCGATCCACGCCTGTTTGGCCGGATTCAGTTTCATCACGGGAAGGCACCGCCCGACTGGTGGAGCCAGATCGCTCCGGCCATTTTATCTTCGGCATTTACTGCCGAAACGGTTGCTGTATTTCTACAGCGCCGCGCGCGAACCCCGATCAAAGCGGCCCTCCTCATGCAAGCACGTTTTCCCGGCATCGGCAATTGGATGGCCGACGAGATTCTCTGGCGCGCAGCCATCCATCCAGGCCGCCCCGCCGGTTCACTCAACACGAGGGAAGCTCGCCGATTATGGCGTGAGTGCCGGGCGGTCTGCCGACTCGCCCTGCGCACCATCGCGGGCGTCGGCGGCATCCTCCCACCCGACTTGAACGCGCACATCCCGGATACTTGGCTCTTCAATCACCGCTGGGCGGATGGCGGCCGCTGCCCAAAAACCAAACGCAGGCTCATCCGTGAGGAGATCGGTGGCCGCACCACCTGCTGGTCTCCGGGTCGGCAGAAGCTTTGTAGCGGCCCCCCGCTCTAGTCGGTTGCGCGCCAATCCGGCCCGAGGATGTGCCGGCGCACGATGTCCAAGATCTGCTGCACGATCTCCGGTCGTCGGTCCACATGGCCGCCCTCGGTCCAAAGCAACGTCTTGGGCTCCCCGGCAGCAGCATACAAAGCCTCCACCATGAGCGCGGGCAGTCGCGCGTCATCCCGTGCCCCGATGATCACCACCGGGCGGGGGGCCACCAGACCGACCCGAGACCCCGCCTCAAACGCCGGCCCCCGGGCCAAGAGATGCAGCAGCCACGCGATTACTTCTCGCAGGGGCACCCACTTTACGCGACTCCCGATGTTGTGGGCGATCCAGCGCCGATTATCCCCGCTCCCATGCACGAGCCAGAGCCGCGAGATCCGCTCATCCGCCGCCGCGACCGTCGTCGCCAACGGGACGCCCAAGCTTACTCCCATCAGTTCCATGTGCGCGGGATCCACCAATGGCTGGATGCTAAGCCAGTCCAGCGCCAACCGCACAGCCGGCGGCGTGTCGCGCAAGCCGCGGCGCGCCGCAGCAATCATCGCCAGCGATTGCCGGATGCCCCGCGGCCGCTCCGGACCGTCATAGGGATAGTCGAGCGCCGCCACAACCATCGGACCGGGCGCACCGATCAAGTCTACCGCATCGCGACCGGTGCGATGGCCACCGAGAATGACCACAAGGGGCAGTGGCCCTTCAATGCCTGCAGGGCGCAGCACCCGCAGGTTGACCACCAAACCAGTGTCCGCTCGCACCGTGACCGCCTGGCTGATGAATCCTCCCGACTCCGCCTGCCATGGCCCAGTCCCGGCCGTGTGGCTGTTTCCACGGCGCTGGGCAAAATAGTCGTCTTGGGATCGGTGTTGCGTCGCAACCCAGCCGACCAGCAGGACCACCCCGAAGCCGGCTAACAGCCAGCAGCATGAAGATACTGTAAATTTTGATGACAGAGGCATACAGTGGAAAGCTGTTGTTAATTAACGAAGCTCACTGGGAATCCCGTCCATTTTCAGGCGATAACCCCGGCCAGACAAGCAGACAAACCCTTGCGCCGGCCAGAAAAACCATGCATCCCGGGAAGTCATGACCTCGGAGTATCCCCTAACCCTGCAGCAAATCACCTCCTACCAACGTGACGGTTACCTTCAATTGAATGACGTTATCACTGGTGACGATCTGCTTGCCTTCCGTGACGCCGTGAATGCGGCAGTGAAACAGGATACGGCCGCGCTCGACCCGAACCGCCTCAAAAACAGCTACGAGCAGATCTTCATCCAGTGCGTCAACCTCTGGCACCGCCATCCCGGGGTGAAGCCGTTCGTGTTGCATCGTCGGCTGGGCAGCATCGCCTCGCGGTTGAGCGGCCTGAGCGTCCGACTCTGGCATGATCACGCCCTGTTCAAGGAACCCCATACTGGCGCCAAAACCCCATGGCATCAAGACACCCCCTACTGGCCGCACGAGCAGAAGATGCACCAGCTGACCATCTGGATCGCCCTGCGCGACACCACCATCCAGAACGGCTGCATGTCCTTCATCCCCGGCACCCAAAAGATGCTGGATATCGAGCCGGTGGATCTGGCCGACCCTCAAGACCTCCACGCCGTGGCACCACAGGCCAAAGGCATCAAGCCGGTGACCTGCGAATTGAAAGCCGGCTCCTGCACGGTGCACAACGGCATGACCTTCCATTATGCCGGACCGAATCGCTCCGATAGTATGCGCGAAGCCATTGCCATCATCTATATGCCAGATGGCACCACCTACGACCCCAAGCCCCATCCGGTCACTGACCCCTTGGGTTTGACCGCCGGGCAAAAGCTCCACACCGAGCTGTTTCCACTGGTCTCAAACTGAACGGCAGGGCATTTGCCACAAGCTACCCTGCGCATACCCCAGTCCGGACCGGAGGCGAAAGTCGATTCCCTCGCGATTCACGATCAGCTGGCCAAGCCGCGGCCAGCCGCTACGCTGTACGACCGTGATAATTTCCCCGCATAGTAAAATCGTCTTCATCGGCGACTCCATCACCGATTGCGAACGCGCCAGACCCATCGGCGAAGGCCTCTTTGGCGCTGTTGGGAAAAGCTATGTCGCCTTGCTGGAAGGATTCCTGGGGGCGATTCATCCCGGACATGGCATCCGACTCGTCAACATGGGCACCTCGGGGCACACCGTGCTCGACCTGAAGCAGCGCTGGCAGACTGATGTCTTCGACCTGAAGCCAGACTGGGTTGCGATCATGATTGGCGTCAACGATGTCTGGAGGCAATTCGATCTACCCCGGCAGCAAGAGATTCATGTTTCCCCCGAGGTTTATGAAAAGACCCTAGGCGAGCTCGCGCGTAAAACGCGCCCGAAGGTGCAAGGCCTCATCATGATGGCCCCCTTCTATATCGAACCCAACCGGGCCGATGCGATGCGGGCCCGGATGGATGCATACGGCGCCATCGTCAAAAAAATTGCGGCGAAGAACCGGGCGCTGTTCATCGACACGCAGGCCGCTTACGACACTGTGCTGTCGCACATGCACCCCAATGCCATCGCTTGGGATCGCGTTCATCCCAACATTATCGGCCATGCTATCATTGCCCGCGCCTTCTTGAAGGCGATAGGGGTGGCCCTTTAAACACCCGATGGGGGCCGCCAAACTCCGCCTTGACGAATTGCTGGTCGCCCGCGGCCTAGCGGAAACCCGCGCACAGGCCAAAGGCCTCATCATGGCCGGCCGGGTGTTGCGCGGCACCGAACGGCTCGAAAAACCAGGCAAGGAGTTTCCGACCGATCTTGAGCTGATTGTCGAACAGCCGCCGCGCTTCGTCAGCCGCGGAGGCGAAAAGCTCATCGGGGCCATCACCCGTTTTGCCCTCGATCTTCGCGGCGCACATGTGCTCGACGTTGGCGCCTCTACCGGTGGTTTTACCGATTGCGCGCTGCAAGCCGGAGCGGCTGATGTCGTTTGCGTGGACGTTGGTCGCGCCCAATTACACGCTAAACTCCGCGCGGATCCCCGAGTCACGAACCTCGAGAAAATCAATGCCCGCCACCTCACCGCCAACGATCTGCCTCGCTCAAGCTACGATGTCATTGTCATGGACCTCTCGTTCATCTCCCTGAAAACTGTGCTGCCTGCTGTCTGGGTATTGCTGCGCCCTGCCGGCTTGCTGGTCGCGCTGGTGAAGCCGCAGTTTGAAGCCGGCAAAGCCGCGGTGGATAAGGGCCGCGGAGTCATCCGCGACACGACCGTGCAGGAGGCCACCTTGGCTGGGGTGCGCGACTTCGCGCTCTCCTCGCTGCCGGGTGCCCGATTAACCGGCACCATGGACTCGCCCATCACTGGTGCTGACGGCAACCGCGAGTTTCTGCTGTTACTCACGAAGGCAGAATGAACTGGCGAAAAGCTCCTTTCCGGACGAGTTTAGAACTCGCATGAAGCCCTTCCGCAAACTCGCCTTCGTCATCAACGAGGAAAAGGCCGGTGCTCACGAACTGGCCCGCACGCTGATGGCCGGGGCCCGACTGGCTGGCATCAAACTCAAGCACACGAGTCGCTTCCCGCTGCCGCAGGGTTACTTGGACGGCTGCGATGCC
The DNA here is from genome assembly GCA_041689285.1 of Opitutaceae bacterium. Lineage (GTDB taxonomy): Bacteria > Verrucomicrobiota > Verrucomicrobiia > Opitutales > Opitutaceae > UBA2377. The sequence goes on along the minus strand of JBDNGL010000134.1, from coordinate 5,839 downwards.
TGCTGCGTCATCGGTGGCGATGGCACCTTGCTGGGCGTCGCCCGGGAGTCGGTCCGCGCCCAAGTGCCGATTATCGGAGTCAATCGCGGTAGCCTAGGGTTTCTTACGACCTTCTCTGCCGACGAAGCCCGCGCTCACTTAGGCGACCTGCTGCAAGGCGAATACCGAATCACCCACCGCTCGATCCTCGATTGCTCGACCGGTCCCAGTTCGCATGACCTCGCGCTCAACGATGTGCTGATCAAGGATGCGGTAAACTCCCGTCTGGTGCGCCTCGAGGTTTTCGCCGATGACGAACTCGTAACTGACTACTATTGCGACGGTCTGATTTTTTCGACCCCCACCGGCTCCACCGCGTATAATCTTTCGGCCGGCGGGCCACTCATCCACCCCAGCGCGGAAGTCATCGTGATGACGCCCATTTGCCCGCATACCCTGAGCAATCGTTCCATTGTCTTTCGCCAAGGAACGAAGTTGCGCGTTTATAACCGCTCGGCGGGTTCGCAGTTGCTCGTGGCGATGGATGGTCAACGCAACCTCAAGGTCGGCGTGGATTCACCGATAAAAATTTCTGTCTCCCGCCACACCTTGCCGCTTGCCCAACGGCCGGACTATTCGCACTTCGCCGTCGTGCGCACCAAACTCAAGTGGAGTGGCGGTGCCGCTGAAACCCCGAGGTCCCGGACATAATGAAACCCCGGTGCTGGTGACCGGGGTTCATTGGTAACAAGACTGACGGAATAGCTACTTGGCTTTTTTTTCCGCCTTCTTCGCTTCGCGTTCAGCCTTCTTCGCGGCTTCCTGGGCTTCTTCCGCCGCCTTCTTGGCTGCCCGCTCGTCCTTGCTGAGCTTGCCGTCGCCATCAGCATCATACTTATCTACGTTGGCCTTGCGCGTCACTGCCGCCTTGGCGGCAATATCGGCCTTGCGCGTAGCCTGTTCCTCCTCACTTAATTTCCCGTCTCCATCAGCGTCGTATTTTTTCAACGCCTCTTTGGACGGTGCCTTATCTTTGGAGGATTCTTCACTGTAGCCGGTAACTAAAAATGCCAGCGAAAAACACGCCAGCATGCCAAACAGTCTTAGGGGTAATATTTTCATGGCACCGTGCTTTTGACGCCAAGATACCATCTACGCAAGCTATCCGACTTATATTATGAGCCAACGTGATAGTTCGTCGCGGATCGTATCCAATCGCTTATAGGCAGCCACGGCAGTCGACATCGAGGACAGTGCGCGCGCGAGGCCCTTCGCGGCAGCAGGTTCATTCTTCACCTGTTTCAAATCAATGATTTCAATGCGAATACCAAAGAGCAGCCCTTGGCCACCGGGCAGAGCAAAGAGGATTTGATTTTCGACTCTTAACCATAACTGGTCGGTATTCAGCGGCAGTGCCGGTTGGGGATGGCCGCGGCTGGGATGCAGATTCAGCTCAGGTGTGGCCGCCAACCCCCAATTGTGCCGCGTGCAGGCCATGCCCGGTTTTAATCGTGCCAGAAACTGGGATATCTGCGAACCAAACGCCTGATTTAGTCCCGGCACCGGTCCATGAATAAAGTCCATCGCGTGGCCTAACTTTTCCTCCAAGGCCCAGCCGGTGGGAAAGCATAACGCCCCGCCACGCAAACGGTAAGTCCCGTGCTTGTCCGGCGAGAGCCAAAGCAAATCCGGCTCCAGCGCACCACCGAGACTGATCACGGGGTCACCCACTTCCTTACAGGGAATCCCCCACCCAGCTGCCAAGAGTCTCGTTTCCTCCACCAAACCTTCCGCCCCGGACTCAATCCGCGCATAGCGCGGTGCAGCTTGCGCCAACCAACGACGTCGTTCGGCCAGAATACTGCCTGTCTGATCGCGGAGCGCAAAAAACTCAGCCGGCTCCGCCTTTTGCATCCCGAGCTGAAAACGATAATCCCCTGCGGGGAAAAGTGCCGCCAGCGTGCTCACGGCCGGACGACCAGCCTGAGCCGACCCTCTCGGTGTAGGTAGTTGCGGGCAAATCGCGTCAAATCTTCGATTTGCACTGCATCGATGTGGGCCCCGTAGTTTTTCCAATCATTCACTGGCATGCCATAAACCGCATTCAAGCCTGCCTGCGCCGCGCGTGAGGCGTTCGTCTGTAAACCCATTGTTCGGCCAGCCTTGAGTCGTGTTTGACAACGCTGAAGCTCCGCCGGTGTCACCTCGCCGGCCGCCACGCGCGCGATCTCACTTTCAATCTCGGCCTGCACCGCTGCCTCACTGCCGGGTGCGGTGCCAGCCATGAAATAAAACATGGCAGCATCCAGACCGATGACGCGCGCGGATCGCACGAAATAAGCCAGCCCCTTCTCCTCCCGCACGCGTTCGAAGAGCCGCGAAGACATGCCGCTGAACAATTCATCCGCCACTTCCGCCACATAGAAATCCGCGGCCTTAAGGATCGGTGCGGGATAAGCCTCAAAAACGACCGCCTGCTGTCGCGGTTGCTTTTCCATGTAATCGTGGGCGACCGGCCCAGCGAATATACCTGCTGGTGGCGCTACCTGACCACGAGGCAAGCGACGCAAAAACGTCTTCAGCTGAGGCAAGATTGCGTTGCGATCAAAATCGCCGGCCACCGAGAGAACCACATTGGAAGCGACACATAGACGGCGATGCAGGTTCTTCAGGTCAGTCGTGGTTAACGCCATGAGGCCGGCTGCGCTACCAATCGCCTCAATGGCCAGCGGATGAACCCCAAAGAATTTTTGCCGGAGCAGTTTCTGACCAAGGGTGACCACATCGTCTTGATCCTGCCGCACGGCGGCGAGTTGCGCCTCGCGCTCGAGCTTGAACGTGGCTGGCCGAAAGGTCGGCTGCAGGATCGCATCAGCCAGCACTTGCAACGCACGTCCGGCCTCCGTGCTCAGCACCTCCACGGACATGCCGAAACTGTTGTTCCCGGAAAACGGGGCCAAAACGCCACCCACTTCCTCGATATAATTTGCCACCTGCGCAGCAGTGCGACGCTTCGTATCCTTGGTCAGCAGCGTGGCCAGCAGCGCGGTGGCTCCGCGTTTGTCGCTGGCCTCATAAACCGGTCCGCCCAAGCAGGTCAGTCGCAGGTGGAGATTGGGCAGATTGCGTTGCGCTTGCAGCAACAGGCGGGCGCCATTCGGCAGGAGTAGCTCCTCGAAATCCGGTAATGCAACGCAGGAGAGCGCAGCGCGGGTGGATTCGATCTTGGCCACCGCGGCAGGATTAAGGGAAACCGAGGTTAGATTAACCGGCGTAAGGTGCACCTTGATCGCACGCCTTAAATCTGCCGGCGTCACCGCAAACAACCGTCGGAAATAATTACGTCCGAAGGCCAAGTCGCCCGCCACAACCTCGGCCACTCCTAGTCGTGAGGCCTGGCCCGACATGGTCTTGCGCGAATTGATTTCGCCCACCACCAATTGCCGCACTGCTTTACGGGCTTGCGCCGGCGTGAGGCCACGCCGTGCCCAGCGTTGCATGGCACGGAGAATCGCCGCGGCCGCCACCTCGCGCTTGGACGGCTCACTCGTGTATGAAATATAGAATAGCCCCACACTACCGGGACTCCAACTGGTAGCATCTATGCTATGGACCAAGCCGGCCTGATCGCGAATTTCTTGCCAAAGCAACGAGCTGTCGCCACCGCCCAAAACCGTGGCGAGCACGTCCAGCACCGGCGCATCGGGATGGGTGAGCCCGGGAATTTGCCACGCCAAACCGGCCCGGGAAATCTCCACATCCTCAAAACGGTGATGGACCCGGGGTGCGAGCTGGCGCGGTTCCTCCGGCACGAGCACGGGCGGCAAACGGCGGCGAGGCGCCGCACCAAAATGTCGGGCCACTGCGGCTTCCAGCGTCGCCGGATCAATTGCGCCGGTCACGACCACCACGAGATTGTTCGGCACGTAGCGCGTGCGGTAGTAAGCGAGCAAGTCATCGCGAGTTGTCTCGGCAAACACCTCACGATAACCGATGATAGGGTGCCGGTAGGGATGCTCACGGAAGGCGGCCTGAAACAACGATTCTCCGAGCCTTTGATCAGGATCATCCTGGCCCATATCAATCTCGCGCAAAATCACGTCCTTCTCTCGCGCTACTTCCTCGGGCGGCAATGTGGAGCTCAGCACCATGTCGGCCAGAAGCTCCAATGCGAAGTCCACTGATTCCGCCGGCAGGTCAATGTAGTAAACCGTGCGATCAAAAGTGGTGTAAGCGTTGATCCCGCCACCGCAGGCCTGCACGGCAGCGGATATTTCCCGACCCGCACGGCGGGTTGTGCCCTTGAAAAGCAGGTGCTCCAAGTAATGCGAGAGCCCGGCCCCAAGATGATCGCCTTCATGGATGCTGCCTGTCTTCACCCAAACTTGCACCGACGCGATGGGCGCGCGATGGTCCGGTTTGAGGAGCAAAGTCAGACCATTCGACAAAACCGAGCGATGGACGGGTTCACGCCAAAATGATTCGAGCAGGCTTTGATCCACCCGGGAGGGATTGCGTGCGGCGGCCATGCGATAAATGCGGACCACTAAATCGACTCAGGCGGGACTCAATTTACTCAGGGCCGAGGCTCCTTGTTCGCGCCGATTTTTCGGCTGAAAGGGTTGGACGAACGCCTCTTCAAAAGTGTAGATGTCGGAGAAATCTTCACGCTGGTCGTTATTGGACTTACTGAAAACATTATACTCGATGAGGTTAAAGACGATGTCGCCAAAATCCCGGCAGCGCTTCACCCCCCAGGCATTGAGCACGGTTTTGGTCAAGGGGCCAAACTGGTCCAGGGCATAGAGCCGCAAACCTTCAAGGAGTTCGGGGCCGGTGACGTGGAATGCCTTGCCGGTCCGGGCAGCGTCCCGCTTGCGCAGATCCTTGACGGTGTTGTCCAACCCCATGCGCACGAGATTGTAGGCTCGTTTATCAAAACGAGCATCTTCTTTCGTTATGAGGGTGATGACAGCGTCGAAATCCGGATCTTCCATAGTGGTCCAATCTGAGTAGCATAGCGTCACGCCGTCCGCAACTTCGCAAATAATGCCGCAGCAAATAGGTAGGTTCATACCTACGCCAACTTGCCATTGAATCGCGACTATTCCCTCGCCAATCGCCCGATCAAATGCACATTCTAAGCAACGAAATGATCGCTTCTACACAAACCAATCACCCTCTGGCTGATTCCAATTCTGGCGCCACTTCATTGAGCCAGTCTTGCGAACGTCTAAAATCCGCCGGGTTGCGCATTACGCAACCCCGGATCGCCATCCTGACGGCGATGCTCAAGCGCGGACAACCCGCCAGCATCGAGCAGATCCATGACGATCTGGCTGACGGGTCCTGCGACTTGGTGACCGTCTACCGCTGCCTCGCGGCCTTCGAACAGATCGGTCTCGTGCGCCGCTCTTTCTATCATAACGGCACCAGCCTTTACGAACTGAGCCTCGGCACCATCAATCGGTATCATGTGGTCTGCAAGAACACCAACCGTGTGGACGAAATTGACGCTGGAACCGCTGCCGAGCTGCAGCAGGCTATCGGAAAAATCGAAGAGACACTCCGTGCCCGTGGTTATGCCAATTTGAGCCATGTAGTGGAATTCTTCGGCATTGCCCCGACCACCGTCCGCGAGAGCGCCGTTACGACCGCAAGCATACGGTAATCCAAAGCCATTACGTTGAGCGCAGACCTTTGACCTAGTCTGCGCTTTTTATTGCCGTGATCAAACTGCGCGCGCAGTCGCGTAGTGGGCCGCCACTTGATCCCAGTTTACCACTCGCCAAAAGGCGCTGACGAAATCAGCCCGACGGTTTTGGTAATGCAGATAGTAAGCGTGTTCCCACACATCAAG
>JBDNGL010000133.1:0-13242 GCA_041689285.1 Opitutaceae bacterium | reverse complement strand
GTCGCCGGTGAGGGTGTTGCCGTAGTTGCCCTGGGGCTCGATGAGCCAGGCGCGCTGGCCGATGGCCACGAGCGCGGCGCCGATGGAGGCGTCGCCGTGCGGGTGGAGCTTCATCGTGGCGCCGACGACGTTGGCGACCTTGTGGAAGCGGCCGTCGTCGATGTCCCAGAGGGTGTGGAGGACGCGGCGTTGGACGGGCTTCAGGCCGTCGTCGATGTGCGGGACAGCACGGTCGAGAATGACGTAGGATGCGTAGTCGAGGAACCAATTGCGGTAGGCGACGGCCAGAGGCGCGGCTTCGTCTTGGACTTTCTGGCCTTTCGGGCGCTTCGACGGTGGTTCCGAATTTGAGGATGTCGCTTCGCTCGGCACGATTTTTGAATCTCGATTCTCGTTTGGAGAAACCGCAGTCGGGCTGTCCGCTGACTTCTGACCTCGGGCGTCTGAAGCCGGCACCTCAGGCGCCGCGTCGAGCGGCAGCTCGGGCTGGTCGTTGTTGGGTTTCTTGCGTTTGGCCATTGAGGAAAAGCTATAAGCCGTAAGCGATAAGCTTTAAGCTAGGAATGAATTTTCGGAAATTGGTATTAAGCTTAGTGCTTATCGCTGCGGGGCGTCTCACGCCTCCACGAGGTCTTTCTCCACGCGGAGGTTGCCGATGATGAAGTCCTGTCGCTCGGGCGTATTCTTACCCATGAAGAAGGCGAGGAGTTCGTCGGAGCTGTAAAGGTGGTGCAGGTTCACCGGATCGAGGCGGATGTTTTCGCCGATGAAATCCTTAAACTCGCCGGCGGAGATTTCGCCGAGGCCCTTGAAGCGCGTGATTTCGTGGGTGGCGCCGCACTCGACGACGGCGGCCTGCTTCTCCTGCTCGGAGTAGCTGTAGCGCGTGAGCTTCTTGTTGCGGACGCGGAAGAGGGGCGTCTGCAAAATGAAGAGGTGGTTGTTGCGGATGACGTCGGGGAAGAACTGCAGGAAGAACGAGAGCAGGAGGAGGCGGATATGCATGCCGTCCACGTCGGCATCGGTGGCGATCACGATCCGGTTGTAGCGGAGACCGTCGAGGCCGTCCTCAATGTTGAGGGCAGACTGGAGGAGGTGGAACTCCTCATTCTCGTAGATGACCTTCTTGGTGAGACCGTAGGTGTTGAGCGGTTTGCCCTTCAGCGCGAAGACGGCCTGCGTCTGGACATCGCGCGTGGCGGTGAGGGAGCCGGCAGCGGAATCGCCCTCGACGATGAAGAGGGTGGATTCCTCGGCGCGCGCACTACGATCGCCGAGGTGGAGACGGCAGTCGCGGAGCTTGCGGTTGTGCAGCGAGGCCTTCTTGGCGCGCTCGCGCGCGATATTGCGGATGCCCGCGAGCTCCTTCCGCTCGTGTTCATTCTCGTCGATCTTTTTACGGATGACCTCGGCGGTCTCGCGGTTCTTGTGCAGCCACGTGTCGAGCGACTGCTGCATGAATTTACCGATGAATTCCTTCAGCGACGGACCCTTGGGGCCGATGTCGTTGGAGCCGAGCTTGGTCTTGGTCTGCGACTCGAAGACCGGCTCCTGCACGCGGACGGCGACCGCGGCGTCAATAGACTGGCGGATGTCCGCGGCGTCGAAGTCCTTCTTGAAGTGATTGCGGATGGTCATCACGAGTGCCTCGCGGAAGGCGGCGAGGTGCGTGCCGCCCATCGTGGTGTGCTGGCCGTTGACGAAGGACCAGTATTCCTCGCCGTAGTTGTTGCCGTGGGTGAAAGCCACCTCGATGTCCTCGCCCTCAAGATGGATGATCGGGTAAAGCGGCTCGCCAGAAAGTTCTTTGGTCAGGAGGTCCTTGAGGCCGTGCTCGGATTTGAAGGACTTGCCATTCAGCGTGAGCGTGAGACCGCGGTTCAGGAAGGCGTATTTCCACAGCATGTCCTCGATAAACTCGGTGCGGAACCTGAAATCCTGGCCGAACAGCGCCTCGTCGGGCGTGAACTCAATCAGCGTGCCGTTGCGCTCCGTGGTCTTCGTGACCTTGGACTGGCTCTTGAGTTTGCCCTGCGCGAACTCGACGACCTTCGTCTCGCCATCGCGGATGGCTTGGGCGCGGTAGGTGAGCGCGAGGGCGTTGACGGCCTTCTGGCCGACGCCGTTGAGACCAACGGCCTTCTGGAACGTCTCGGAATCGTATTTCGCGCCGGTGTTGATGATGGAGACGCAGTCCACGAGTTTACCCAGCGGGATGCCGCGGCCGTAGTCGCGGACCTTGACGGAGCGGTCGGTGAGCTCGACCTCGATCTTGCGGCCGCCGCCCATCATGAACTCGTCGATGGAGTTATCGATGGTCTCCTTGATGAGGACGTAGATGCCATCCTCAGCGTGGGTGCCGTTGCCGAGGCGGCCGATATACATACCGGGTCGCAGGCGGATATGCTCGAGGGAACTGAGAGTCTTGATGCTGGCTTCGGTATAGTTGGACGCCATGTAGGATAATTTGGGCTTGGCAGCAGCGTCTGGCCGCAGGCGAGACTGACAAGCGCGAAAATCCCGTGTCGGCAGCCTTGCCGCAGGCCGGTTGCCGGCTAGGTTGTGCACCTTCCCCTCCCCTATGAAAAAATTTCTAAAAATTTCCTCCCTCATCGCGCTGATTCTGATCATCGGCCTCTACATCGGTCTCACCTACTTCATCGGCTCGATCGTCAAGGCCGGGGTGACCAGCTTCGGCCCGAAACTCACCCAGACCAAGGTTGCGCTGGCCGGGGCCACGATCTCGCCGCTCACCGGCTCGGGCACCCTGACCGGATTTGCGGTGGGCAATCCCGCGGGCTGGAGCGAACAAAACGCTTTTTCCCTCGGGAAGGTGCACATGGACGTCGAGCCGTTCTCGATCTTCGGCGACTACATTGTGATCAACGAAATCATCATCGACGAGCCCGAGTTTCTCTACGAGACGCGATTTGTCTCCAGCAACATCAATGACCTGTTGAAGAACATCGAATCATTCACGGGCGCGAACACCACCACCAAGGACGGCAAGCCCATCAAGTTTATCGTGAAAAAATTCCGCCTGACCAACGGCAAGGCCTGGCTCGGCGTTGGTCCCGCCGCCATCCCGGTGCCCATGGTGCCGATCTCAATTGATAACCTCGGCGTCAAGGAAGACGGCATCACGCCCGACCAGCTCGCCACGGCCGTGATGCGCACGATCCTCAGCGACATCGTCGGAGCCACCGCCAAGGCCGCCCTGCAGGTCGGCGGCACCACCGGGGCCACCGCCGCCGAGGCGGCCGGCGACGCGGTCAAGAAAACCGGCGAAGGCATCAAGAAACTCTTCGGCGGAGGCCAGTGAGCATCCCCACCCCTCCCATGAAAATCACCTACTACGTGGAGATCTGCTCCTCTTGGTGCCACTACGTCGAACCCGTCTGGGCGGAACTTAAGGCCCACTACGCCGGGCGCGTGGAGTTTGCTTGGAAAATCGCGCTCATGCGCCCGGAAGATTTCCCGACGTCCCAGACCCAATGCGATTGGTTTTACCGCCGCAGCGGCGGCACGGTCATGCAGCAGCCCACCATGCTCAACTCCCGCTGGTTTGAGCCGGAACGCCAAGGCCACTACGAGTCGCCCAACCTCGTCGCGGAGGCCGGCCGCGATTTCGGCGTGACCGATGATCGTATCCGCCTCGCCCTCGCCCGCGCGGCGCTGGTGGACGGACAAAAAATCGGCGACCTGAAACTCGCCGCCGCGATCGGTGCCCAGGCCGCGAAACTCGATGAGAAAAAACTGCGCGCCGCCGCCGCCTCGCAGCCGGTGCGCGCCCGCGTCACCGCGAGCACCGCGGAATTTTCTGCGCATCAGATCAACCAGCGACCGGCCTTTGTGCTCACTAATGCCATTGGCGATAAGGCCATCTTCGCCGGTCTCGTGCGCTACGCACCCTTGGCCGTGACCATCGAGGGGATGCTCATGGACACGGCGGCCTACGCCGCCCACCGCGCCCACCACGGCAAGCCACCCTCAGCCTGATAGGCTGTAGGGTGGGTTTGAAAGCCCCGCCCGGCCGCCCGCCGCGCGGCAGTTGACGCTCCGGGTCCGGCACACATGCTGACCGCCTTTCCCCATGCTCCGCCAAATCCACGTCGGTCTCATCGGTTGCGGCAACATCAGCGAAGCCTACTTCACCGGCTGCCAGCGCTACGACATCCTGAAACTCTCTGCCTGCGCAGACCTCGATCCCGCGCGCGCCCGCGCTAAAGCCGAGCAGCACAGTGTGCGTGCGCTCACGGTGGATGCACTGCTCGCCGACCCGGAGATCCGCATCGTCATTAACCTCACCATTCCCCAGGCGCACGCCCCACTCAACGAGCGGATCCTCCGCGCTGGCAAACACGCCTATACCGAAAAACCCTTCGCGCTCGACGTGGCGGCAAGCCGCCGCGTGCTCGCCCTCGCTCGCCGCAAAAAGCTCCTCGTCGGTAGCGCCCCCGACACCTTTCTCGGCGGCGGCAGCCAGACCACGCGCCAGCTCCTCGACGACGGCATCATCGGCCGGCCAGTGGCGGCGACCGCCTTCATGACCTGTCGCGGCCATGAATCATGGCATTCCGCGCCAGAGTTTTATTACCAGCCTGGCGGCGGCCCGATGTTTGACATGGGCCCGTATTATATCACCGCCCTCGTCAACCTGCTCGGCCCGGTGCGGCGTGTGAGCGGCACCGCTAAGACCTCCTTCCCCACCCGGCTCATCACCAGCCAACCTCTCGCCGGCAAAGTCATAAAGGTCAAGGTGCCCACACACTACTCGGCCACGCTCGATTTCGCTGGCGGCGCCGTGGCGACGGTGATCATGAGCTTCGACACTTGGCCGGCACCCGACCAGCCGAACATCGTCATCTATGGGCGCGAGGGCACGATTCTCGTGCCAGACCCCAACACCTTTACCGGCCCAGTGCGCGTGCGCCGTGGCGCGAATAAAAACTACGAAGTCATGCCGCTGACCCATTCCGACCAGCGCCTCCGCGGCACGGGCGTGGCCGACATGGCCTATTCGCTCCTACGGCGGAAGCGCCGTCACCGTTGCAGCGGCGAAATCGCCCACCACGTGATCGAAGTCATGGCCGCCGTGGAAAAATCCTCGGTCAGCAACCGGCACATTCGCATCGCCTCCACCGTGCGCCGCCCCGCCCTCCTCCCGCCGCAATTGCCACTCAACGTCCTCGACGCCTGAGTCCGGCCTTGCCGCATGGTCGCGGGTAGCGTCACTATCACCCACATCTGGACTATGATCGTCGAACCAAGCAAGGCCTGCACCTACGGCCGGCGGCGCGAAGCCGAGCCGCGGCGCCTCCGCGTCGAATTTGATCCCACCCCACCGGTCGAGCCACCGCCCGCACTGTGGGGCCACGAGTGAGCGACCCCACACCCACTCCCGCAGTCCAGCACAACGCTACCGCGCAGCGTTACGAATCGGGCGATGGCGCACACCTCGCCGTGCTCGAATATATTCTGGACGACGGACGGCTGACCCTCACCCACACCTTTGTGCCGCCGGAGCTGCGCGGCCAAGGAATTGCCGAGGCCCTCGTGCGCGCCGCGCTGAAAGATGCCCAATCCGCCGGCCAAAAAATAATTCCCGCCTGCGCCTACGTCGCCCGCTTCATCGAACGGCACAAGGAATACCAGTCCTTGCTCGCACCGTAATCGTCGAACCGGATTACAACATGCGACGGCGACGGACCACCACCAAGGCAGTCACAATCCCGAAGAGCAGCGCATCGGTGCCCGGTTCCGGCACGGCGGTGATGGTATAACCCAGATCGGCGAGGCCCGCGACATCAAGTTCGGCGGCCTACTTGCGGGTGCCCACCGTGATGGACGGATCCATCAAGGTTTCCTGCACCGTGGCCGTGCCATAGATCGTGCTCATCGTGCCGTTGACCCAGTGACCTTCACCGCTGTCCAGCAGCACATTACCGCCGTTGATCGTCACGCTGGCAGCACCGGTGAAGGTTGAAGTGGGCGGGGTGCCCGCGATCAGGCTTTCCCATGTATTGTTGGTGCCAAACCCCAAGAGGTGGAATAGCTTATGCACGACGACAGAGAAAAAATCCGACTGCACGGCAAATGTTTCCGTGTTGGAAATATCGTTGTCGAAATGCAGTTCGTGGTGCTGTTGAAAGCAATCGCTCCGGCTCCAGGCATTTTGAACGAACCGTTGCCGCGATAAAACAGCGCGTCGAACCACTCCCCGTTCCCAGACGAAGGATTAAACCCACCCGGACCTCCCACGCCCAGCGTAGAGCTACCCCGATTGTATGCACCCACATAGACAACGATAGTATTGGCTGCGACGGAGACGTTGCCCAGATCGAGCGTTGCTCCGACGTCGCGTGGATCGAAAGCTTGGGCATGCCGCGAGTTGGCACCGCTCGGCGTGATCGCCGAAAACTCCGTGCCACTGATCAGATTGGTGATATAACTGCCGACAGCAGTCAGATAGATTTGGCGACCCGAATTACCGCCGGTGAAAAATCCCGTGTCGTAGGTGTAGTCGAACTGGAAGCTAAGTTGTCCCCGGACCGGGGCGACCAGCAGCAGGCAGAAGGCAGCTATCAAGGTCAGCGAAAGACATTTTTGCATGCGAAAATCCCTGCCAATTACCGGTCTGATGTCATGTCGATAATCGGTTCCGTGCCGCTACGGCGACGTCGGGAAAATCACAGACCACGCCATCCAGTCGCAGCGGTCCGAAGGCGTGGTCCAGCAAGGCCGCCAGCGTGACTCCGGCGGGCAAGCCTTCGTGCTGAAAAGTATAGGGCACCACCCGCAGTCCCGCGGCCTGCGCCGCCGCGACCAGTCCGGTCGACCGGCGCTTGCGGCCGAATTCCCAGTGGAGAACCTGCGGTAAATGTGGCCCGAGCCATTCCGCATACGTCGCGATTTCGGCCAGACCCGTAATCGTGAGCAGCGCCGCATAATCACAGTTGCCTTCGCTCCACTCCGCCGGACCCGTGAGTTGCAGCAAGGACGCCCCCCAGCCGAGCTCTTGCCTGGCGCGGCGTAGCACGGCCGGCTCAAAGCTCAGGAGCATGCACCGCGCGCCCGGCGAGGCGAGACCGTGGCGACGCAGGATGGCCACGGTTTTCGCCGTCAGATCCTGTCCGGACCGTAAGTGATAGAGCGGTTGCTTCAATTCCACGCACAGCCCCACCGCCCGCCCGGCCGCGCGGTTGAGTGCCTGCAAATGACCCACCAGTTCCTCCAAAGTCACCAGCGGCTGCGGCGCAGGTGTAGTGGGAAACCGACCCGGATAAGTCGGCTCGCCGGTGCGGGGATTATGCCGGACCACAGAGCGCAACGTGCGAATTTCCACCAAGGTGAAATCGAGCGTGTAAAACCGTCCGTCCGCACGGGCCCGGTCCGGAAAGCGCACCGCCACATCCGTGATGCAGTCGAGCTCCACATCATGCACCACGAGCACCTCGCCATCGCGGGTGAGCACCACATCGAGCTCCAACCAATCCGCGCCTTGCTGGTGGGCTAGGGCCATCGCCGCCAGCGAGTTTTCCGGCAGATAACCGGAGGCACCCCGGTGCGCGATGACCTGCGGCGGGCTCATCGCCGGTCGAGAGCGCGCAGGATTTTTGCGTCCACCACGAACGGACCTGCCGGCAGAAAAGCGGCGAGACACAGGAGCGCCAGCCGCCGCCAGTTCCAGTTGTGCTCCAGCGTCGCCTGAATCGCCGCCCACAGGTAGAGCATGAACAGCACGCCATGGGCCATACCAACGACGCGGACCGCCCCCGGATACCCGGCGAAATACTTCAACGGCATGGCAATGCCCAGCAGCAGGAGGAAGGATACGCCTTCCCAGAAGCCGATCACGCGCAGCCGCCCGATACTGGTTTTGATCCACTGCACAGACCCTCCAGCGCATCCGCGCCGACGCCACAGTCAAGCGCAGGCGGTCGGCCGTGATGCCGGCAAAGTATTCCAGTGTCGCAAGCCCATGCTGCCGGGTTATGCTGACAGATGGTAAAGATCCCCGGAGTGGGCTCCGGGGCATTGCCCAAACCGACGTCAACCTTCCATGCCTGCCGATTCTGCTTACCTTTGTAGGAGCCTGCTTGCAGGCGATTCGGCGCGCGCATCCCAACACCCAATTCTGCATCGCCTGCATGCAGGCGCCTACACTTCAAACATGCCGGAGCGATCTCCGGAGTATCGGACCCCACTCTAATGAAACTTTGCATCATCACCGACATGGAAGGTCTTGCCGGGGTGGACCACTGGGAGCAGTGCTACGCGATCGACGAGCACGACCCGGCCTATCTGCACGGGCTCGCCCAACTCGCCGCCGACACCAACGCGACTGTCGCCGGCTGCTTTGATGCCGGCGCGACCGAGGTCATCGTTTGGGACGGTCACGGACGCAACCGCCAATCCGCGTTCGCCCGCGTCGCCCTCGACCCGCGCGCCACCTGGCGGCGGCTCGTCGGCGGCGCGCCCTTGGTCCTCGAAGGACTCGACGCCACCGTGGCCGGCGTGCTCATGGTCGGCCAGCACGCGATGGCCGGCACACTCAATGGCTTCCTCGACCACACCCAGTGTCCGAAGGAAATCTGCCGCTACCTCATCAACGGCGCCGAGCACGGCGAGCTGAGCCAGTGCGCGCTGCACGCGGGTGCCTTTGGCGTGCCGCTACTCCATGTCTCCGGTGACGAGGCGCTATGCACGGAGGCCAACCGGCTCTTCCCTTGGGTCGCCACCACGGCGACCAAGCGCGGTACCGGCTGGGCCACCTGCGAACTTTATCCCCCCGACCGGGTGCGCGCGGCCATCCGGCAAGACGTGGCCCAAGCCATCGCCCAACGCGAGCGCGCTCGCCCTTGGTCGCAACCGATGCCGACCGAGATCGGGGTCGAGTATGCGTGGAGTGAGTTCGCCGACCGCTTGGCCGCCATCCCCGGTGTGCGCCGGCCGCATGCCCGGATGGTGGCTTGGACAATTTCCGGTCCGCGCTTCATCTATAATTGGCCGGCCACCACTTGGTCACCAACCCGAGACGCGGAGTTGGCACCGGCTGGCCAGCACCCCACCTTACCTAAATGATCGCACAACTCCTCGGCGGCATCGGGCTATTTTTGCTCGGCATGCTCCTCCTCACCGACGGCCTCAAGGCGGCGGCGGGCGAGACCTTGAAGCGCATCCTCGTCCGCTTCACCGGCCGCACCACCTCGGCATTTTTCTCCGGCCTCACCATCACCGCGATGGTGCAATCGTCCAGCGCGACGACCCTCGCGACCATCGGTTTTGTCAGTGCGGGCCTGCTGACCTTCTCACAGGCCATTGGCGTGGTCATCGGCGGCAGCGTGGGCACCACCACCACCGGCTGGATCGTTTCCCTGCTCGGCCTGAAGCTCAGCGTGGGCAAAATCGCGATGCCACTGATTGGGATTGGTGCGCTAATGCGGCTGGTGTTGAAGGGCCGACCCGCCGCGAGCGGGCTGGCCTTGGCCGGATTCGGTTTGATTTTCGTGGGCATCGACACCCTGCAGGTCGGCATGGCCGGCGTGGCGAACCACGTGCAACCGGAAAATTTTCCCGGGGCCTCACTGGGGGGGCGCGTGCTGTTGGTCTTCATCGGCATCGCCTTGACGGTGATCATGCAGTCTTCCAGCGCGGCGGTCGCCACGATCATCACCGCCTACCACGCCGGCACGCTGAATTTCGAGCAGGCGCTGACGTTGATCATCGGTGCCAGCATTGGCACCACGGTGACGGCCGCACTGGCGGCGATCGGGGCGAGTGTGCCCGCCAAACGCACCGCCTTGGTGCATGTGCTCTTCAACACCCTTTCCGCCAGCATCGGTTTTGTGCTCCTGCCAATTTATGTGTGGCTTATCCGCCACACGACCGAAAACGGAACGCCCACCGGGGCGTGGAGCCTAGCGGCATTTCACACTGCGTTTCATCTGCTCGGCGCCGCAGTGGTGCTACCGATGGTGGATCATTTTGCTCGCTTGATCACCCGCCTCCTGCCCCACCGCGGCTCTGTCTTCACCCGCCATTTGGACGATTCATTGATCCAAGTGCCGGAAGTAGCCATCGAGTCGCTGCGCCGCGTCCTAGACGATTGTGCGGTCGAGTTGGCCGCGATCGTCCGCCAGCGGATCGGTCCGGAACCGACCCACTCGCGCTTGTCGTTAGCCAACGTGCAGCAGAGCCTGCAGGAGGCCCGCACCTTTCTCGCCCGCATCCCTGCCACCACGGTGCGCACCGGCGAAGGCAACGCCCGGCTCTCACTGGTCCACGCGCTGGATCACTTGGAGCAACTGGTCGCTGAACTCGAAAAAATTGCCGTCACCCCGGTCGCGGATCCCACCAATCGCATCACGCTCGTGCGGGACAAATTGCGCGCGTTGGTGGTGGCCGCGACGCAGACCTTGACGGAAACGACACCGCTGCCGCCGCTGGGCACCATGGAACAACTGGCCCGCGAACTGGCGGGCCTACGGCGCACCACCCGGCACGCCCTGTTGCAGGAGACGGCCGATGCTAGGCTCTCGCCGGAGAACGCCGACCGCCTGCTGGGCGCCGTGCGCTGGATGGATACCGCCGCTTATCATGTCTGGCGGGCGGGGCATCACCTGCACTTCGCCAAAGGCGGCAAACCGACCGCTGCGTTCAAAGAATATCCCGAGCCACCCGCCGCCTGATCATGGCAGGTTGGAATTGGCACGCTTTTTCCAAAACTCGTAGATGAAACCGCTGACGACCGTGAGCACCCCAATGGCCGCCGCGTAAGGCAGGATCCACTCGATGCGCTTGATCAGCTCGGCTCCGATCCACAACAGCACCGTGGCCACCAGCACCACGATGCCCCAATAGATGACACGATTGTTGGGCATGCCGGCAGCGTAAGCAGCCCCGCGGCCGGGGCAAGCCCGACCGGTCGCTTTTGCTTCAGCGCGCCCGCGACCGCGCCAGACGATCAATCAAGACCGCGATGTAGGCGGTGAAGCCGTGGTTACAGCTCACATGCTTCTCGAAGAGTTCCCATAGCGTGCCCGTGGCTTTCGCCATCGGCACATAGCTGCGCAGCAACTCCCGTCGGGCCGCCGTGGCTTCGCCGTGGGCGACCAGCAGCTCCAACCGCATGATTTTTCCCACAAAGACATTGGCCGGGTAAAGCGCACCGTAGTCCGCCCGCACCAGCTGCTGCCAAAGCTGCGGCTCGCGCCGCGACGTCGCCAGCCCGAACCAGAACGCGTAGTATTGACAGACCTCGCTGGCATTTTCGGTGACGGTGAGCAAACCGGTCTTGGGATCGCGCACGGCATTGTCCACGAACCGCCCGTCGCGCCACGCTAGGGACCGGATGCTGGCGTCAATACGTGCGGCCTTCGCCGCTAACCGGTCGTCCCCCAGCAACCGTGCGGCCGACCGCAGCGTCGCGGCGTAGAGCATGTTGGTCGGAAAGTTTACGTCCTGCACAAACTCGTTGGCCTTCGACCATTCGACGAAGACCCAGCTCTCCAGTTTTTCGAGCAGGCCGTGCTCATTCTCAAATTTGCGGAAGTAATCCAAAAGCCCGCGCACGCGGCGGGTGATGAGTGGGTCCCACGCCACCGGCAGCCGCCGCTTTCGCCGGGCCTCGTCGAGCTGCACGACGAGGAACATCGCCCAGTTGGGGATGAATTGTTTTTGCAGCGCCTCGGCCGGGTAACACATCGGCACCATGCCCTTCGGCAGGTCCGCGAATGTCGCCGGCCGCAGGTAGTTCTCAAGGAAGGCACGCTCAATGGCGTTGTCACCAGTCAGGTGCCATTCGGCCCGCGCGGTGAAAAGGCTGTCGCAGAGCCAACCGGCGCGCTCGCGCGACGGGCAGTCCATGAAGATATCGAGCGCATTCTGTCGGAAAGTCCAGAGCGCGGCTGCGCGCACCTGCACCGCGGGCCGGGAGAGCCCGGCCGGTGCCGGCCGCAACGGTGCCGCATTGATGTAGTTGCGCAGGCGCAGCTGCGAAACCGCGGCCGCACCTTCCCATACCAGCACCTGCAGGTAACGGAATGTGTAGGGTTCGAAGGCCTCGAAATTCAGGTCAGCGCCAGCCGGCACTTCCAGCCACAGCGCATTCACGCAGCCGGAGCGATTGAATTTCACTTGCCCGTCCACGAGAATCTCGTCGAACACGAGCAGCACACGTGTCGCAGTCTGCGCCTGCACCCGCAGTGCGGGGAACCCGGTGCAGTCAGCGCCGAAATCCACGCGCAGCCACTGACGCGCTTTGAGCTTGGTCACGCCATCGGGGGGCAGGCGACCGCCCCCGGCGGTCTTGAACCGCGCCCCGACGAGGGTCTGGAACAGCGGCCACGCCACCTGATCTAGCGGGTAGCCAGCAGAGGTCTTGGGCACATCGGAAAGAAAACCCCACGGCACCACAAACTTGAAGCCGGCGGCGGTTTTCCGCGTAACGCCACGGACCACCGGTGGCTTGGGCCGGAGCAGGGACAAATCAGGCAACGCCACCCCACGCGCCAACCACGTCCGGCGGTGGCGCACCCGGGTCAGCGGCAGCGGCTTGGCGGGAGAGTAGGCCGGCTGCTGCCAGCACAGTCCATACCGGCCGAACCGGTAGCCCTCCACGAAGGCGCGCTGGTAGCTGTAACGCTCCACCGGCTGCACTCTTTCGCGGCGATGCTCGGCCGTGAAACCGCCACCGCGCGACGCCGTCCACGCCAGCACTTTTTTTCCTTTCACTAATTCGGCGCACAGAAAAGCCGCTTCATCGGTCGAGCAAAAGGTCGGCACGCCGTAGCCCATCACCTCAATGACCAGCTCCAGCACTCCGACCTCAACGCCCACCAGCGGCCATTCGTCCACGCGCGCGTGTCCGTGCGCCGTGCGGGCCGGTCCGCGGGCGACGAGTTCACCGTTGGCCCAGCACCGCCAAGCCTGGGCACCGGCGATGCGTAACGTGGAGCGGGTGCCTTGGGCCAGCTCCACGCGGGCGTGGAAGCTCAGCCAGCTATTCATTTGTCCCGTCAGCGTCGGGGACCAGACTGGTTGAGCGCGAAGAAAAGCCACGCGAGGATTTTTCATAGGGGAAATTTACCGCGACCTATGCGCCCGGGTTGCGGCGATTCAAGCCCAGCACCAAGGGCAACATCAGTGCCGGGGCCAGGGCAGAGACCGCGAGGCCCCAATGGAGATCGGCGTGATCGGCCACCCAGCCCACGACCCATGGCATGCAAATACCGCCCATGT
>JBDNGL010000132.1:0-2787 GCA_041689285.1 Opitutaceae bacterium | reverse complement strand
GTCTGCGCCCGCCACAGCGTCTTGCGAAAAGCGGGTTCCGCGTTCCGGTAGTTTTCATAGTCCGCCTGCTCGCTGTCGAACACCCGCTCCAAAATCAAACCGTCCATGACTTCATGCCGATGCCGCGTAAACAGATCTTCACCGGGCGATTTGCTTTCGACGAAGGCGAGCAGCAGCTCCGGGGTGGCGAAATAGTTCTCCGGCTCATACCGCTTCCAGACGAGCTGTTGCAGCCCGTGACGTTCGCTTTCCGCACGCTGCTTCCCGTCGTGGTCCCGGATTTCGAGGCCGCGCAGTTCGGGCAGGATGCTCTTGAGCGCCAGAAAATGCTTTCCCGCACTCATGCCGAATCCGCCTTCGACCCGCTCCAGCTCCTTGTCCGGCGAGGTTTCGGCGTCGGGGTAGTTGTCTTGCAAATAATACACATTCAGCCGCGCCCCATCATCCAGCGCCGTCATCACCGGATGCTCCAGCCGGTCGGCAAAGGCGCGCAGCATGTCCACATCCGTGCTCCCTTCGACGTATAGGACATGCCCCGTCTCCCGCGCCTTCACGTAGTGCTCCGCGCCGAAATGCTTCAGGGCATTCGTGATGTCCGTCTTCTTCGCCAGATTCTCCGCCTCGCCGGCGAGGATGAGCGTGAGGTTTTGTTCCAGTGCTTCGCGCAGCACCACTTCCGAATGCGTCACCATCACCACCTGGCAGCCATTGCGGTGCGCGATGTCGCGCAGCAGCACATAGACCTGCTGCTGCCGCAGGATTTCCAGATGCGCGTCCGGCTCGTCAATGAGCAGCACGCTCCCCTTGTGCGAATAGAGATGGGCAAAGATCAGCAGCATCTGCTGAAGGCCACGCCCCGCCAGCGAGAGGTCCAGCGCTGCGCCGATGCCCTCCTGCTCGTAGCCCAGGTCCACCGCGCCAATTTCATTTTCCACCGGCACCGTCAGCCGCACGCGAAACAGCCGCCGCATCAGGTCCGTGATCTCCTTCCAGTCCCGCTCGCTGGCCTGCCGCACCATCAGGCAGTGATTCCGCACCACTTCCGCCGTGCGGCCCAGTCCCAGGTTGTAATTGATCCGGTTTGGCTGGATCACTGCCTCGTCCGCCGAGGTGCCGGACATCGGGTAAAGCAACGACACATCGAGCTTCGCCCCCAGTTCCACCGCTCCCTCATTCGCCAGCGTTTCCGCCGTGGGCTGGCAATAGACGATCTCATCGCTCGAATGGTGCGTGTAAGTCATCGTCACCGGCACCGGCTGCCCGTCTACGTCCACCCCTACGGTGATGCGCAGATCGTTCCCGGCCTTCAGGTCGTGCCAGAAATGCCGCGTCTTTGGCACCGGCACCGCCACGATGCCCAGCCGGTTCAGCGCCTTGCCGATGCGCTGAACCGCCTTCGAATTGAGCGACTCCGCCCGCCATGTCCGCAGGCCGATGCTCCACAGTGCGATGGCTTGCAGCGCGCTCGTCTTACCGCAGTTGTTCGGGCCGATCAGCACCGCAGGATGATCCAGCTCGATGCGCTGGATGTCCCCGTAGCGCTTGAAGTTCTCGATCTCGACGTAGTGCAGCAGTTTCATGGCTTCATTGTGGCGGGGGGCGGGGGAAAAACAATCACTCAGCCTCCCCGGTTTCGAGTTCTACCGGTGCTTCGGCGGGGGCGGGGGTGGCGGGCAGGTGCGCGGCGGCGCCTGCCTGTGCGAGGCACGCAGACAGGGGCGCACGTCCAGCTTGCCCGTCACCACGTCCGCCGTCAGCCGCGTCCGGTATTCCTGCATCAGCGCGATCTCGCGCTCGGTGCGGGCGATGGCGGTGTTGAACTTGGCCAACTCGCTATCGACGGAAAATGCAATTGCTGAGGCCTCGTGCAGTGGTGGGATGGCAACTACAAAACTACGAAGCTCCGAAAGCGGAAGATTGTTCGCCATGCCTTCAGCTCCACTTATCGCCGACTCCACCTGCTGGCGGTAATAGGAGCTGTTCATGACATAAACCATGAAGTCTGTGTTCACGAATGAGCGAAACACCGCACGGAACGTCTTGTTCGCGTAGGGCCAGGTTCATGATGGCGAGGCGGCGCGTGGTGGAGTCGGTGGGTGGCGAACGGACGGGGTCCGTTCGGAACGCGACCGGATAGCTCGATTCCGAGGTCGGGGGCCGAAGAGCTTGTCGCGGGAACTGAGCTCTCCGCGTTCGACACCGCTGACGCGATTTAGGTGGTGGCAAGCTGCCCCGAAGGCACAAAAAAGAGGCGCTGTTTTTGACAGTGCCTCTTTTCGAGCCCCGGCCGCGCTTGCGCTCGCGGGAGCGCGGGGCGCGGGGCGTCGGGGTTATCTGGATACGGCGCCGCGGACCTTACTCCGCCACCTTGAAGTCAGCGGGCTTCCAGGCGGGTTTGCGGATTTCCGCGGCGATTTCGTTGAAGGCCTGGATCTCGGCTTCGGAGAAGAGCAGTCCGCCATTCTTCGCGCTGCGTGCGGCGGCCTGCGCCTCGATCTGTCCTGGAAGCATGCAGCCTTCGTTGCCGTGGCCCAAGATGTCCTCGATGACGGCCTTGACGTTCTGCGACTGGTTCCGGCCCTTGGCGAACGCCCCCGCGTTCATCGCATCGGGATGCCAGACTTGGAAGAAGAACGTGCAGGTTGCCTTGTCGCCTTCGGCCTGGTCCCAGCGATTGCGAATCGTCGGCAGCGAACCGCCGATGAACGCGCCGATGATTTCGTTCATGAGCGCCAAGCCGTAACCCTTGTGGGCGCCAAACGGGATCAGGTATTTCGCCTTGGTCGG